>DASTFG010000268.1:0-17640 GCA_035708785.1 Anaerolineales bacterium | reverse complement strand
GACAAAAATTCTGAGCACCTACTTAGAATGGGAATTCGTCCTCATTCGAAGTCAGGTTATTCTCTTCCGATGTGCCCTCGGGAGCCTGTTGGGGCTGCTGATTATGCTCACGGCGCTCACCCAGCATCATCATTTCGTTGGCAACGACTTCGACACTGGTATGTTTTACGCCCTCCTTGTCATCCCAGCGGCGGGTTTGAAGACGGCCTTCAATGTAGACCTGCTGACCTTTATTAAGGTACTGTTTGCAGATCTCAGCCAGGTTGCCCCAGGCAACGACATTGAACCATTCCGTCTCATTGTGACGTTCCCCGTCCACGGTATTCCACGAGCGGCTGACCGCCACGGTAAACGTGGTGACGGGTCGCCCTGAAGGGGTGTAGCGCATTTCAGGGTCGCGTCCCAGATGACCAATAATCTGAACTTTATTTAAGCCTCGGCTCATGTCAATCTCCTTGTAATAATAAAGACCGAGTCAGCACACCGATCCATCTTACGATACTGCCGTCAGCATATGACGCAGTACGGGTTCCAGGAACCGGATGTTCCTTTCCAGTGTCCCCGCGGACTTGGGGTCCAGCGTGACGTTCATCAGAACGTACTGGCCCTCTCTCTGTTTGCGGATTTCGTAGGCCAGCTTGCGGCGGCCCCAGACATCCACTTTGTCCACGCTTCCACCTGTTTCTGTGACCCAGCTCTGGACGCGGTCGATCGCGCCCTTAAAAGCGTTTTCATCCAGGTCGGGCTGGATAATGCAAACCAGTTCGTATTTGCGCATGAGGGATATGCCTCCTTTCCATGGGATTGCTCCTGTTCAAACCGGGGGTCTGCCGGGAGCGGAAAGGCACGTATGACGTACCTGTTGTTAAGCGTAGTGTAGTTTATCATAAATCTCTGAAATAGGGAGGGTTATAATCGCCTTGTTCTCGGTTCTTCCGGCAGTTCAACTGCTGTCCAAACAACTGTAATCACAACGCTTACAGAGGACTCACATGTTCGATCTCCCCGACAACGAAATACTCTCTCTCTCGAAAGAGCATGTCTTCTATACCTGGTCTGCGCAGTCGAAGGTGAATCCCATTGCAGTGAAACGCGCAAAAGGCGTCTATTTTTGGGATGTGGATGAAAAGCGCTATCTGGATTTCAATTCGATGACCATGTGCGTGAACATCGGGCACGGAGACGAGCGCGTGATCAGGGCCGTGCAAGAACAAGTCGCGGAACTACCGTATGCCGCGCCGGGAATGACAACCAAAATCCGGGCGCTGGCGAGTAAGGCCGTCGCAGATGTGACGCCGCATCGGGCCCTGACGAAGATATTGTTCACACTGGGTGGGGCGGACGCCAACGAGAACGCGATCAAGCTGGCGCGTGGCTATACAGGCAGGCACAAAATCCTGGCGCGTTACCGCTCCTATCACGGCGCGACGGCCGGCGCGATGGCCGCCACAGGTGACCCGCGCCGCGTCGCCTGGGAACCGAACCTGATGACCGGTACCGTGCATTTCCTCGACCCGTACCGCTATCGCTCCACGTTCCATCGTACTAACCCCGATATCCCCGAAAGAGAATTCACCCGGGATTATCTGAATCATCTGGAGGAAATCATTCAATATGAAGGGCCGGAGACAATTGCGGCGATCCTGATGGAGTCGGTCACGGGCACAAACGGGATCATTATCCCGCCCGAGGGATACATGCAGGGCGTCCGCGCGCTGTGCGACAGATACGGCATCGTCATGATCACGGATGAGGTGATGAGCGGCTTCGGGCGGACCGGCAAATGGTTCGCCGTCGAACACTGGGATGTCGTGCCGGATATCATCACCATGGCCAAGGGCCTGACGTCCGCGTACGCGCCACTCGGAGCGGTGGCCATGAAGCCGGAGATCGCCGCGGCGTTCGACGAGCACGTCTTCGAATCCGGGCTGACGTATACCTCGCACCCGGTCTCGCTGGCGGCGGCCGTGGCGAACATCAGTGTTTTGAGGGAGGATCAACTCCTCGAGCGCGCGGCCGGGATGGGTCCGATCTTGAAGCGGATACTGACCGATCTGGGCGAGGCGCATCCCTCTATCGGTGAAGTCCGTGGCATTGGCTTATTTGGGGTGTTAGAGCTAGTGAAGAATAGAAAGACGAAAGAACCAATGGCGCCGTGGAATAGCTCTTCGCAAGAGATGGCCGCGCTGCGGAAATATTGTCTGGACCATGGCTTATTTCTGTACACCCATTGGCATACGGTGTTGATCATCCCGCCGTTGATCATTACCGAGGAACAATTGAAAGAAGGCTTTGATGTTTTAGATAAAGCGCTGGAGATTACGGATCAAGCAACTAAATAAATATGTTATGGGACGAAATCAGGGCTGATAATTGCCGTAACCTGTCCAAGAAGTGCTCTTCTCGCCCAGTGGTTTCCCATCGAAGGCAACGACTGGTTCTTCGTAAGGAAAAATGATCATTTTTACCTGGGTCGTTTTTTCGATCAAGTATGTGTGACCTGCAATCGCTGGCAATTGAGCGAACATTCCAATCGAATTCCAGTGCAGCACCAAACGGGTCAAGGATGTATCCATGGAGCGTTCGGAAGTTAACCAGACCTCATCGGGATTCCCGAAAATTTGAATCAGTTCCTCTACGGGAAGCGAAACACTCGGAAAAAAAGCCATTACGGCTCCTCGATCCGTTGGTGTGTCTATATACACCTGAATACTCTGACCCCGACCGATAGGGGCTCCGAACATCCAGGAAAAAATCCACAGTGATACTGCAAAAAGGCTATTCAGGAGTAGACTCGTCAGCAAATCCTTTACAGGGAACGATTTGCCTCGAATAAGCTGCACGAACCACATAGCAAGCCAAACGATAAGACTGTAGAACGCAATATCCAAGACTAATGGCATGAAAAGCACAGGATCTTCCGGCCCGATGCGTCCCCATCCGCTCGTTGGAGAACCGCCCCCTGGATAATCGACAAACACTGGCAGCGGCCAACCTGCTTTTTGTTCCCCAAAGCGACAGCCACCTGTTGGACAGGGCAATGCCTCACAAAAGCGGTAACAATTTTTGGGTTCGATATATTGCAACGATAAAACCGTGAGCACAGCTGCCAATAGCGCGTTGAATACCCCCATGCTGCAACCATAACGACTCGGCTCAATTGATGAAGTTTTCATACGATCACAAACTCCAACACAGCACGACAGCACACGTGTGACCCGCCCGGCTAATTATCTACGCTTACGATAACTGAAAACTTGGTCGGGGTGAGTTGCAGAACCCCGACCAAGCAGAAATGTATTATGCATCCCACTCCACATCCGGCGATTTGAAAAAATTGATCCCCATCGCTTCCATGCGTTTACTGTGTGACGCGAGTCGCTGGCTGTACTCCTCCCAGCTTCGACCTTTTGGCGACCAGGCCAGTTCCGCGATTCCTAAGAGACGCGGGAAGGACATGTATTCAATATCCTTCATCGTTTGGAGTGTCTCTGTCCAGAGCGGCGCTTCGAGGCCGAGGATGTCGCTTTCTTCCAGTCCTTCCATATGACTGGCCGGTTCCCAGTCATAGGAATCTTTCACAGAGACCAACCCTGCCCAGTCCAAACCCAAGGGAGAAGAAGCCTCGTATTTCATATCGAGATACGCCTTATTGGCAGGTGAGAGAATGATCTTTGCGCCCTGCTGCTTGGCCCCCTGGTATCCTGCCCCAACCCACTGCTGTACGATCGTGCCAGGCAAGAGCTCCGCTTCACCGATCTCCGACCAGCCGATTGCCGTCTTGTCGTACGAACTCACGATTTGCTGAATCCGTTTAATGAATCTCCTGTAATCCTCTTCGGGCGTTGACCTGGCTTCATCGCCGCCGATGTGGATGTACGGTCCCGGTGTGAGCGCGGCGAGCTCCCGAATGACATCATCCAGGAATCGATACGTAATCTCACTGTTGATCCACAAGGTGCTGAAGCCTACCTGCGTCCCTTCATATAAGACGGGTGCTTCCTCCGAGCTGTTCAATTCTGCATAGGCTGCCAGCGCCGCATTCGTGTGACCCGGTGTATCAACCTCAGGCACGATCGTGACATAGCGGCTGCGCGCATAGTCGACGATCTCCTTGTGTTGTTCCTGAGTGTAATAACCGCCGCTGCCACCCCCGACCTGTGTGCTGCCGCCGACCTCGGCTAGCCTGGGCCAGGACTTGATCTCGATCCGCCAGCCCTGGTCGTCCGTGAGGTGCAGGTGCAGTCGATTGATTTTATAGTGCGCGATCAGGTCGATGTAGCGCTTTACATCCTCCACGCCGAAGAAGTGCCGCGCCACGTCGAGCATCGCGCCGCGCCACGCGAACCGGGGCGTATCGCGGATCGAAACGGCAGGGAGGCTAACGGTCGAGGAGCGATTTAGGGGCAGGAGCTGCCGAAGGGTCTGGATGCCGTAAAACAATCCTGCCGGGCATTTTGCTGTTAATCGGACCCCATCCTCGGCCATGGATAACTCATAGCCTTCTTCTCCTAAACTCTCATCGCCATCTAGCGCCAGCCGGATCGCTCCCTCTTTTTGATCCCCGCCGGTGACCTTCATGGGCCGCAGCATGCCGGTCCTATTTCGAATCTGTTCGACGAGATAATTTCCAAGCGCTTCCAGTTCACCGGAGTTCGAAATTGAAATCTCGGTCGTATCCGAGATCGTAAAATAGCCATTCGATGGGACGAGGGAGGCAGGGAGCGGGATGAGGTTATACTTCATTTATGTGGTATCCTTTCGGCCTGATGATAAGCGGATTTGGCATAAATCATAATAAAATCGGTTGTTGTTATGGATGACCAGCCGCGCATTGACCGGACCATCATTCTGCCCATCCTGCTCGGGATTTTCTCGATTTTTGGAATCTTGATTATTTTCCTGGTGGGGCGTCTGAGCGCGGCACGGGCGTCTATCCCAGAGGAGCCAACTGCAACACCATTCAAGTATATCTTTCTCGGAACCGAGCCGCTCCCTTCCGTCGAGATCATAGTCGCAACCGGGGAGGATCCATTTGCAGGCATAACACGTACACCCGTTGAGGAAGAGGCGGAGACCCCAACGCCGCCCCCGGCGCTTCTTACACCAACCTTGGGGATCGGGAACACAAAGGGTGGTCCCCCAGGGGGTGATGATTCCGATGGGCCGCCGATCGGCGGAACTTCGCCGGCCAATACTGCCGCTGCCACAACTAACCCTGGATCGGGACCGCCGCCATTCGGCTCAGGAACGTATGATGATACGCATTCCTACATTGTTTATGATGGGCCGGGCTGGTCAGCTTCCAACACAGGAGGGGGAACGTGTGGTTCAGCGCAAGGCACGCAAGGTACATTGCATGTTTCGCAGCTGGCCGGCAGTTCGGCGTCGTTTAGTTATATCGGTAAGGAGTGGCGTCTTCATTATCAATCGGGTTCGGGACTTGGCATTCTCGATATTACGGTGAATGGAACTCTGATCGATTCTCTGAATCAATCAGGGAGTTCGACCCAAGCCAGTGAATGGCTCTGTGCAGAGTGTGCTCAGTTTTCTAACGCCACGCATACAGTTGTCCTTACGCATCGGAGTGGCGGGCCCGTAAATGTCGATTGTGTGATTATTCCCGTTGTTGCGCCAACAGGCACGCCGACCGCCACCCCAACGCGAACCCAAACACCATAATATTATTGCTCCACAAGGCTTTCCACATCAGCCCGCCCAAAATGGGCGCGATAGGCGGCCGTCTCTTCCAGAATTCCCTTGACCGCAACATATAACTCGCGCTGGAGGTATTGATTCGATCCCCCATCCCCTGTGGATAAAAGCACCGCATCCTCAGCACCGTCCCTTTGAATGGAGATGTGGCCCCCGGCCGCGAGCCACTCGAGGCCGAGCCAGATCGTGTTGATCCGTTGTGCGGTTGCGACCGCCAGCTCGCCGATCTTTACATTGCCTTCCCTCTGGTTGATGATGAACTTTGCCATGCCCGTCAATCGCGAGAGGAACTCATCGGTTTTCTCCGGATTGGGGGAAGCCCCGAACAGGTAAACTTTTCTCGGCCTGACGAGCTCCAGCACATCTCGTAGCTCAGCCGGAGAAGGGGGAATCGTCCAGATCGCGAGTTCATCCGATTGGGACAGCTCAAAGCGATTTTTTCCCCTGGCCCTATCGGGACCTTCCGCCCAGATCTGGAGTGCAGAAATTTCGTCCTGGAGTTTCGCCAGCGAGCTGGCTGACTCCGTACGAAGATCAATCACTTCGATCCGCCGGGGCCTGAGCTCCGGCGGGGCTTCTTCGACGATCCTGAATGCCTCGAGCTGCAGCGTGATCTGTTTCTGGCCGCGAAACGTGGAGGCGCGCAGGGAGTAGGCAAGGTCGAATTTGCTCCCCTCTTCCGGCAGCTCTCCGCCCGCGCCGCCCCACCACAGGACCGGTTGAACATTCCCATTCTCGTCTTCCACGTTGAGCCGTAGGTGTTCCCTTGCTTTGCCGATGGTCGCAACCGACCGCAGCCCGACCTTGTGTGTCGCGAGAGTCAAAGATGGATTCCCGGCCCCAAACGGCGCGAGCGCCTCCAGAGAATCCGCAAGCTCGTGAGTGATCTCATCCAGCCTCAGCCACGCGTCGATTTGAATGGTGGGCTCTTCTCGCACGACCTTGCCTAATTGGGCTTCGATTGCTCGTCCCAGGCCTTTGCGAAAATCTGCGAGCTTTTCAACCTCAAGCGCCAGACCGGCTGCCATAGGATGACCTCCAAAACCGAGCAGAATATGCTTTTGTGTGGCGATTGCCTCTGTGATGTGCAGCCCTTCCACCGAGCGGGCGGAGCCGCGCAGAAGTCCATCTTCAGAGTGGTTCAAGAGAATCGCCGGCCTGTGATAGCGCTCCACCAGTTTGTTGGCAACAATCCCGACGACGCCTCCGGGCCAACTTTGGCTGGTTAAGATGATGGCGGGCTCAGAGAGCAGCTCAGGGTTCTCGCGCAGCTGCGCCTCCGCCGCGTCATAGACCTGGTTCGTCAAAAGCCTGCGCTGGGCGTTCAAACCTTCGATCTGTGCGGCCAGGACGCGCGCCCGAGCCGGGTCATGTGAGAGCAGTAGTTCCACTGCAGGGTTTGCATCGCCTAATCGACCCAGTGCGTTTAGCCGGGGGGCGAAGTTGAAGCCGATCGTTTCTTCGGTGAGCGATTCGAGACTGGTTCCCGAGAGTTCTGCCATGGCCCGCAAACCGATCCGGCCCGTATTCCGCAGCACCTGGATCCCGCGCTGTACCAGCGCGCGGGTCTCGCCTTTGAGCAGGGCCACATCCGCGATCAATCCAAGGGCAACCAGGTCCAGCAACGCGTGCCGGGTATAAGAAGAAGCGTGCTGCTCGAGTAGGGCCTCGGCCAGTTTGTACGCGACCCCCACGCCTGCTAAATTTTCCAGGATGTGACCGTCGGGCAGCAGCTTTGGATTGATGATCGCTTTTGCATCGGGCAGGGTCTCGCCTGGCTCGTGATGGTCGGTGATAACGACATCCGCGCCTCGCGAGTTAGCAAAATCGATCGCCCGGTGCGCGGTGATCCCCGTATCGCAGGTCAGGATAAGTTTTGCGCCGTTATCGAGAATGGGCCCCAGACTATCGATGTGGATGCCATGTCCCTCTTTCCCCCGGATCGGAATATAGTACATGACATTTGCCCCCAGCGTCTGCAGAGTCTGTACGAGCAGGGTGGTGGATGACTGCCCGTCCACATCGAAGTCGCCCCAGACGCAGATCAGTTCCTTATTCCGCAGGGCCGCGCTGATCCGCTCGACGGCGGGCTCGATGTTTGGGAATCGGGTCGGCGGGAGCAAATCGGGATGGAGAAAGGCGCGCGCAGAAGCGAGGTCCGTGATGCCGCGGCGCACGAGCGTCTGCGCGACGAGTGGGTGAAGGTCCAGCTCCGCGAACGAAGCGGGAATTTCTACAGGGGAAGGTGTGATCCAACGAGTCATAAAAATAGAAACACGCTTGCCGTGACTCTATTGTAGCAGTTAGTTCTCCTTGTCTGGAATGAAAATCTCTTCGATCCTTTTCTCGAACAATTCTGCGATTCTAAATGCGAGTGGCAGGCTGGGGTCATATTTTCCGGTCTCGATGGCGTTGACGGTCTGCCGCGAGACGTTGAGCCTCTCGGCAAGATCGGCCTGCGACCAGTCCTGTTCGGCGCGCAGGACCTTCAGCCGGTTTTTCATAGATAGCGCCTCCAGGTAAACGCCAACCCTATGAAATACAGGAGCGGAAGGAACTGCCAGACATGCCGGTAGCTCCAGTCCTCCGGTGCCAAGGGTATCACCAGTTCCAGCAATCCGAGTAACATCAGCAGGAGCATCGCCAGGGGATAGGCAATGGCCAGGGCTTCCAGATGAACTTTGCGATGAAATTCATCCATCTGGCGGATGTTGGCCAGCACCAGAACCAGAAAAAATGCGAATGGCACGATGGGAGAGAGCGCCACCACGACGCGAAGACCTTCCTGGAGTTGATGATTGTCTAACAACCAGCGGGCAAGCAAATATACCAACACCCATGTCGCCGCGGTGATTATCGCCACAGATTTCCCGGTGAGTCTCTGCGTAAACTTGTTCATTGATACCTCCTGGTGAAATAGCCAAGACCAATGCCCCATAGCACAAATAACGTCGGGAAGACTGCAAAGGTTGGAAGTTTAGGAAAGCCGATGTTTTCGAGAAACCCATAACTGAACGTGAGCAGACCGGTCAGCACTGCAGAAAAGGCGATGGCAAGCATATTGACGCGTTGCTGTAATTCGTCGCTGTCTTTGAGCAGACGCAAAACAGCGACGAGCACAAACGCAACAGGGATGGCGGGCGCCACCGCCACAATGATCTGTAGCGGCTTTGCCATCGCGATATTTTGAATGGCATAGATGCTGGCAATGAGGATCAGAGCATATGCGACGATCGAGAGCAGGAATTCTCGCACATAGCGTTTCATGATTTGTTTTTGGGTCATCTCGACTCTCTCTTGCCCTTCGAGTGTGTGTACGCGAAAGCTACGCCGACACCGATCCCGATCCCGATTCCCACAGATATATTGTTAAGGGCAACGCTCATGGCGGCACCAACGCCAATTGCGATTACAAGGGTGTGGATTAGATTTTGCAGTTTCATTTTCGCTCCTCTGATGTGAAGACAATGTTGTCGCATGGTGTCAAGTTTGCTTGACTTCTGGGAGTATAAATGAAGCTTGACTAAATGTCAAGTATGCTTTACACGACTTAACTCTGGTGAGGAACTTGCCTTGCCTATTGTACAAAAGAGCGATTGATCTATACAATCCGGACGGGCCGAACCCCTAGCGGCAATCAGATCAGCAAGAACCTCCGCCACAAAGCTGGAGGATCTTTGGTGGTTGCAGAGAAAATACGGCAGATTACGTTTTGCTTTTCCCCAGGCCTGCTTCCCGCGCCCGCACGATCGCCTGGGCGCGGTCTGCTACTCGAAGTTTTGTCAGGATGCTCGAGACATAATTCTGTACGGTCTTGATGCTCAAAGATAATTTGTTCGCGATGACGGAATTGTTATGTCCCTGCGCGATCAGATCGAGGATTTCACCCTCACGGTCGGTCAGCTCGGCAAATTCTCCGGGTTTTCCTGAGGCAGATCGGGACACGGGCGATGCACTGAAGTACTGGATCATGCGTTGCGCGATGGCGGGACTGAAGATCGCTCCGCCTCTCTCCACAGCGATGATTGCCCTCACTAATTCATCCTTATCCGCGTCTTTGAGCAGGTAGCCGCGCGCACCTGCACGCATGGCCGCGAAGACCGAGTCGTCATCGTCGAACATGGTGATGACCAAAATACCAACGCCGGCCTGTTGTTGAACGATTCTGCGTGTCGCTTCGATTCCATTCATACCCGGCATTTTCAAATCCATGAGGATGATGTCCGGTTTGAAATGAGCGGCTTTGGCGATGACTTCATCTCCATTGCTGGCTTCGCCTACCACTGTGATCTCGGGCGTATTCATCAGCAAGGCCCGCACACCTTCGCGATAAAAGACGTGGTCATCTGCAATCAGGACTTTGATTGGCATTTATTCTCCCTTCCCAACTGGCAACCGGGCGCTGACTCGCGTGCCGCCCGATGGAATGCTCCCAATGGTACATTCACCGCCGAGTTCTGAGGCGCGCTCGCGTATGGAGGCTAATCCGATGCCTGCATGGCTCTTTGTCGATAAACCTTTACCGTCATCGGATACTTCAAGCAGGAGTGAACTGCTATCCAGTTTCAGCTTGATATTACAGTGCATGGCTTCCGCATGCTGAACGACATTCGTAAACGCTTCGAGCACAATACGATATGCGGCCACTTCAACCGCGGCGGGAAGAGACGGCATGGACTCTGTAACATCAAACGTGATTGATAAACGATTGGGGCCTGCATATTGCGCGACATGCTCGCGAATGGCTGAGACCAGACCAAATTCGTCCAGCACAGGTGGCCGAAGCGCATACACTAATCGCCGGATATCGGCGAGTGTGCCTTTGACTTGACCCTTCAGCTCTTTGAGCAGTTGTACACTTTTCTCCGGATCACTGGCAACCAAATCGGCGGCGTTGTCGAGGCGCTGGGAAAAACTGGCCAGGGTCGGGCCGACCCCGTCGTGCAGATCACGGCGCAAGCGGCGCCGTTCTTCTTCCCTGGCGGTAACGAGGCTTTCGCGCGAGCGCTGCAGGTCATTGTTCAGCCGGACGGCATATGCCGCAATGCCTGCCTGGTGCGCGATGATATTAATCAATTTCATATCCGCTGTGGAAAAGGATTCGCCTCCAGCGCGCGGAGCGAAAGTCAACTCTCCGACGCGTTCGGTTTGATATGTCAGCGGGAGGGAAATTAATTCGGACGCAGGCAGGTTTCGAGTAGATGCGAAGCGGGGCGCGTGCGCGTCGTCTAAGAGTGAGATGGCAGCATAAGGGAGTCGCAGAGTCTGCGCGAGGGTTTCGACGATCGTCTGCAAAACGGAATCAGGCGCAAGGGCCGAGTCGAGGCGCTGGCTGAGCTTTGTCAGAACAGTGGTTGGGTCGTCGCGTTCGCCATACATGAGTCGGTTGACGACGCGTTGCAGTCGTTCACGCAAAGGCTCGAAGAGGATGGCGATGACGCCCGTCGCGATGAACGAAATAATGAGATTCGCCCCTTGAAAATATTTGGAGGCGAATCCGACCGCGAAAATATACAGTGCGATCGTGCTGGCGGAAAGAGCGCCATAAACAAGCGTGCGGTTAATGATAGGGTTGATATCCCAGAGGCGATAGCGGATGACAGCAATGGTGATGGAAATAGGAATAAGCAATATGAAAAATGTCGCCGCGATAACCACCCCCAACGAAACAAGCAAGCCGCTTCCCATCGGATCGGAGACCAGAAGACTCAATGTCCTTATGACCAGGTAACCGCCCATACCAATTGTCAAGCCATAAATAACCCATTTGGTTTGCTGTCGTTCGATAACATTGGATACGCGGATGTACCGGTATATTTGCGCCGCAACGCCGCTGAGGAAAAAGGCGATGAATAGCAGGTTATAGATCGCGGAATCGCCGTGTAAGTTTAAGAGAGAGTCTGGGAAGTAGTAACGCGGGAGTTGAAATAGAAACCAACCAATGAAGATTGCTATTGTCCAGCGCGGTGTAAAGCGACCGTTAGGAAAGACAAAGAAGAAGGCAAGGATGGCGGTATTCCCGATCATTTCGATAGTTCTGGTGAGCCAATCGAGTTCTGGATAGGCAAAAGCAATCCCGCGGATCCCGCCGGTAAAGGTTGCTGTTCCAAAGGTAACCAACATGATGCTGACAAAGATAGTTAATGGTTCATCGGGCTTGCGCACAAAGATAACAACCGCGCAGATCGTGTAAGTGACGGCCACAAGAATATCGAGCGCAATGGAAATTCTTACAAGGGAATCCACGGACATGCCAACTTCGCTTAATGCCACTTCGCTTGCGGAGGTCAATTGCCCTGGTGGGCATGATTCTGTTCTGCACACAGTACTGCGTTGTTCATAGTTAAGCGGAATACTGGCGATGAACAATCCGCTGGTGAGGCAGATGACGAGCACCTGGAAGCCGCGCGCGAGGTTGATCCAAATTGATTGCGGGGGATGAGGAGAGGAGGAGGCAATGGGGGAATTCATTATAGAGACAGATGTTGTTGCGAGGAGGGCGTTCTTCCCAAACAAGCAATCCCCGCGTAACAGGAGTCTGCTTCGCCAAAGGCTCGCAGTGATATATCCAAAGGATACCGCGTTCCATTCCCGGTGTCACGGGAGCACGCTCCTTTGAAATTCGGGAAACTTTCCCAGCGCGATTTCCTTTTGATTTAGTGAGCCTGACCTCATGTCAGCGGGAAGGGGAGGTTGTATCCTGTGATCATTCATTTTCGATCCCGTGCACGGAACCTTTTCCCGATACGGATTTATGAAAGAGTCGCGCACTGGGTATCTAGGAGGAAAAGATGGAAAGCACGGCACGAGCAAATACAGCCGCTGAAATGGAAAAACAGTATTCACTTGGCAGAATCCTGGGCATCTGGGCCCTGGCTGCCATCCCAATGGCGATCCTAAGTTGGATCGTCTTCCCCGCTTTGTCGCCCGATTCCAGCACGGATCCGTTTGGAGCGGCCATCACCCGCTTCGTGTTGATCACGATCGGTTTGATCTGGTTGTTTGTCCTTTCCATGATCATCGTCCGGCGGGAAGAGGGCGATCTCCGCTGGACGACGATCAAGCGCAGGCTACGTCTCAATACGCCGCGCGATCCCAAAACCGGTGAAATCCGCCGCAGGTTATGGCTGTGGGTCATTCCGTTTCTGATCGCGATCACCGTGTGGGAGCTTTTATTCGCGTCACGCGCGATCGACCTATGGGTGAGGATCTTCCCCTTTCTTGCAGAGCCTCCCGGCCATAGCATGGCCGCGTTCTTTGAATCGCAGGAAATCTTGAACCGGTTGGTGGGAGCCTGGTGGTTCTTTGGCTTGTTTGTGGTGGAGGCTGTCTTCAACACGATCCTCGGAGAGGAGTTCCTATTTCGTGGAGTGCTGCTTCCTAGGATGGAGGGAGTGTTTGGCAGGTGGAGCTGGGCCACAAACGGCGTATTGCATGCCTTCTACCATCTTCACCAGCCCTGGGGCATCGCGGCGTCTCTTGTTAGCTGTGTCTTCCTGTATGCATTTCCGAGCTGGCGTTTCCGCAGCACCTGGATGGGTATCATCGTCCACTCCGCTCAAAGCGTGTACCTTGCGTTCCTGGTCCTTGGGGTCGTATTGGGCCTGGCACAGGCGTGATAGAGCGGGAATGGCGTGGAGTATCTTGAGACCCATGCAACCGATCTGTTTTGAAAGCAGAAAATATGAACGCGTCACTCATGGAAACCAACTCACGAGCAGATGCACATGCTGAAATGCGGGACAATATTCCCTCGCCAGGATCATCAGCATCTGGGCCCTGGCGTCGCTGTCTGCCGGCCTGCTCTATTGGCTGGGTTTGCCGTTGCTGGATAAATATACTGAAATCGGTACATTCTATTTGGTGCTGATTTTGCTGGTCATTCCATATTTCTGGCATTGCCGGCATGATTGTTCCCGAGCACATAGTTCTCCATGACTGTGCATTTTAGTCGGCCCTTTTATTATCTATTCCTGATCCTGGGTCTTGTATTGGGGTTTGCGTAAGAGAGGAGAAAACATGAACATAGGACGGGTTTCCCCTCGAAATGGTTGTACCTCTGGACGATCCCAATGATCGTCTTTGTTAATGTAGGATATGCAATCTCTGGAGGGCTGGATGAATTCAGGGAGAAGATCCTTCCATTTTTGACGCCGCCTGCTTATACGGAGATCCAGAATCGGGCGGAACCGGCTCTGGGACAGTGGTGGTTGCTGGGCGTCCTTGCGGTGATGATCGTGTTCAATTACCTGCTGGGAGAGGAATTGATCTTCCGAGGAATCTTGTTGCCGAAAATGAACGGCGTGTTCAGGAAGTGGGACTTTATTGCCAACGCCATTCTTTTCGCGACATGCCACCTCCATAAGATCTGGGTTTGGCCGCAAATCCTGCTCTTCAATTGCATCATACCCTGGGCGGCAAAACGGTTCAAGTCGTACTGGGTATCGGTCATCATCCACGCGGCGTTTGACGCTATAACACTGATCGTCCTTTTCACCCTGGCGATCCTGGGTTTGGCTCAATAAAGACCGAATCCGACCTCAGCCTCTGTCTCACAGGTGTCCGCTCACATCGCGTTGGGAAAGTCTCCCGGCGCGATTTCCCTTAGATTTCGTGAGCACATCCCCCTGTCAACGGGAAACACAAGTTGTATCCTATTGTCAATCTTATCAACAAAGGAGATCGAACAATGACGACTGTTTCTTCCACTATTTCCACGCCTGAAAGCGGATTCAAAGCCTTCGCCAAACGCCATCCGCTGATTTCAATGTATGTCCTCATGTTCGTGCTGGCATGGCCCGTCTTGATCCTGGATGCGCTTGCCTCTTATGGGTTCGTTCCCAAGCCGGCTGCGATTCTTGGCTTTGCCACAGGCTGGGTACCTGGGATTGCGGCTATTGTGATCACCGCTATGATCGCTGGAGGCGCGGGCGTGAAAGATTTATTCCGTCGTTTTCTGGTCTGGCGCGTGGGCGTTCGGTGGTATGTCGCCGGCATTTTCCTGCTCGCGGCGATCATCCTTGGCGGGATCGGACTGCACATCCTCTTCGGCGGCGCGCTGCCTGAGATGCCTATCGCTGGTGCACCAGTGAGCCTGATCCTGTTCGTGTTCACGCTGACCATGATTGTCGGCGCGCTTGTAAATACCGAGGAGATCGCCTGGAGAGGCTTTGCCCTGCCGCGGCTGCTGTCACGTTATGGCGCGCTGACTGCCTCGTTGTTGATCGCGATTCCCGAAGCATTGTTCCACCTGCCCCATTTCTGGAATAGGGATAGCACTTTCTATCAAAATGTGGGACTGTTCTGGTTCACGGCATTCACCATTGCAATTGCGTTCGTGTACGCGTACATCTTCAACAAGACCAATGGCAGCCTGCTCATCGTGACAATACTGCACGCCTCGCAGAATGCCTGGGCAAACCTGCTCTCGGATAACACGCTGCGCCCCTTCCAGTTCACGGTTGCCTTGATGTGGATGATCGCCCTCGCGCTGATTTTTGCTACCAAAGGACGGTTGGGATACGAACCTGAACGAGATTAATCATCGCTCCTGCAAGGATCAAGCCCTTGCAGCAGTAACATGCAAGGAGAATTTACGATGTCTGCAATTAGCAATGTTTCCGCCCAATCCAAAGAGTCGCTCGTTCGAAAATATCCTTTGGTTGGCTTCTTTGCGCTCGCAATCGGTCTTACATGGCTTCTTGCCCTGCCTTCGACCGTCTTTGGGATGCCGTTCAAACCATTTCAGGCAGCCGGGGCATACGGACCTCTTTTTGCCGCTGTGATCGTGTCAGCCGCAATGGGAGGCGACGAATTGGGATCCCTCTTCAGGCGGATGACAAACTTCCGTTTTGGACTTGGCTGGTACCTGCTCGCCATCTTCGGCAATATTCTCCTCTACTTGCTAGTGGCCGGTCTATTAGGCGCGCCGCTGACACAATCCCTGGCTGAAAAATGGTCCCTGATCTTCACGCTCTACATTCCTGCCCTGTTCACATCCTACCTTGTCAACTCCCTCGGAGAGGAAACTGGCTGGACGGGATTCGCGCTCCCGCGCCTTCAAAAGCGATTTAGTCCATGGCTTTCTGCTGTCATCCTCGGCGCAGTCTGGGCGATCTGGCACTTGCCCGCTTACTTTGTGCCGAGCGAAATGGGCGCGTTCAACCCTGTGAATTTCATCTTCTTTACGCTGATCAGCATATTTATCCGCATCATCTGGACCTGGGTCACCAACAACGCGCAGGGCAGTGGCATAAGTGGAATCCTGCTTCACGCCTCGAGCAATGCGGTCAGTCTCGCGCTGATCCCGGCTCTATTACCTGTGCCCACCACGGACCAAATGGCTATCTCAGGCTTGCTTCTGCTTGGACTGCTTTTTCTCTTCGCGGTTTTTATTATCCGCTTCACCCGCGGACGGCTCTCCTACAAACAAGGAGTGTGAAAGCATCCTTTAGGATGGCATGCGAACTCTTGGCCCGAAATAACCCGAAAGGGACTCGCCCCTTCCAGCGAGTCCCTTTGATTTACGGAAGTAGTTCCCTACAGCGGCTCAAACCGCGCCGTGAAGTGTCTCAACAGTTCAGGCGCGTAGGTAAACTTGTAGCCGCGCAGAGAGTCCGCGCGGCCTTTGATTTTCGCCAGCGAATCAGCTACATAATTAAGATGGCTTTGCGTATACGTCCGGCGTGGAATGGCCAAACGGAGCAGCTCAAGTTTGGGATAATGCCAGGTTCCCGTTTCCGGATCGAGACACGCGAACATGACCGATCCGATCTCCACACCGCGGATGCCGCCCTCGCGATAGAGCTCAACCGCTAGAGCCTGTGCGGGAAATTCATAGTTGGGGATATGTGCAAGGAGTGCACCCGCATTGACATAGACGCCGTGACCACCTGTTGGCTGAATGGTGGGAATTCCAGCCTCATTCAGCCGCGCCCCGAGATAAGCGGTTTGTCCAAGCCGGTACGCGAGATAGGATTCATCGAGACCCTCATACAGGCCGACCGCCATTGCCTCCAGGTCGCGGCCGGCGAGTCCGCCATAGGTCGGAAAGCCTTCACGCAGGATCAATTCATTCTTAACATCTTGAAAGAGCATCTCATCGTTCAGACACAGCAAGCCGCCGGTGTTGACGATCGCATCCTTCTTAGCAGACATGCACATGCCGTCGACCAGGGAGAACATCTCCCGCGCAATTTCCTTCACGGGCTTGCACTCATAGCCGGGTTCGCGCTGCTTGATGAAGAAACAATTCTCGGCGTAGCGCGCCGCGTCGATGAAGAACGGGATCCCATACTCGTGGTAGAGGGCTGCCACCGCCCTGAGGTTTTCCATCGAGACGGGCTGCCCGCCTCCGGCGTTGTTTGTGACCGTCATCATCCCGAACGGTATATTCGCCGGGCCGATCTTCTCGATGAAGGCTTTGAGCTTGGCGAGGTCCATATTGCCCTTGAAGAGGTGCGGGTTTGCCGGATCATAGGCCTCGTCGATGACAAGGTTCGCGGGCCGCCCGCCGCGGGCGCGGATGTTGGCATCCGTGGTGTCGAAGTGCATGTTCGAAGGGACGTATTGCCCGGGCTTGACGAGCACTGCGCTCAGGATGTTCTCGGCGGCGCGTCCCTGGTGTGTCGGGACGAAATGCCTGAACCCGAAGATATCCTCCACCGCAGCCGCGAGGCGGTGGAACGAGCGCGCCCCCGCGTAGGACTCGTCGCCGCGCATGAGGGCCGCCCACTGCTCCTGGCTCATCGCGCCCGTGCCCGAATCGGTGAGCAGATCGATGAAGATGTCCTCCGCTTTCATCAGGAACAGGTTGTAGCCCGATTCGAGAAGCCTGGCTTCACGCTCCTCCGGCGAGATCAGGCGGATCGGCTCCGTGACTTTGATGCGAAAGGGTTCGGGGGGATAGTGCATGAAGTCTCCTTT
>DASTFG010000267.1:0-6655 GCA_035708785.1 Anaerolineales bacterium | reverse complement strand
CAGGCAGGAGAAGGGTTCCCAGCCTTGCTGGCGACTCACGTCGATGGCCTTTTGGAGCTGGTAGCCGGCATAGTTGCTCGCGCCCAGGTAGCGCACCTTGCCGCTGCGGACCAGCTGGTGGAGGGTATCGAGCGTCTCCTCCAGCGGCGTCCCGGGATCCCACATATGTACTTGATACAGATCGATGTAGGTGGTGTTCAGACGCTGCAAGCTCGCCTCGACGGCAGAAAGGATATGTTTCCGGCTCAGTCCCAGGTTGTTCGGGCCGGATCCCATCGAGAAACGAACTTTGGTGGCGATCACGAACTCATCGCGTTGTTTTCCCTTGAGCCAGCGCCCCAGGATTTCTTCCGAAACCCCCTGCGAATATACATTGGCCGTATCGATGAAGTTGCCGCCTGCTTCAACGAAACGGTCCAGCATCTGACAGCTAACCTCTTCCGAGGATTCGCGGCCAAACGTCATCGCTCCCAAACACAGTTCGCTGACTTTGAGGCCGGTGCGGCCAAGGTAACGGTATTGCATGGTTATCCTAAAGTGCTGCGCGGCACGCGAATTATTCCAACCGGATACGAGGGTCTGCCCATGCCAGTGCGATGTCGGCGAGCAGGTTGCCGATCAGCACCAGCAAAGTGATCAAAACGATGCATGTTCCGGCCATGTACATGTCCAGCTTGCGCAAAGAATCGATGTACAGTGGAAAGATCGTCGGAAGGTTGAGCACGATGGAAACCAGGCCGCCACCTGCCAGAATGGCCGGGAGTGCTTCCGAGCCAAGGATGACAATCAGGGGGTTGATGGCGATCCGGACGGCGTGCTTCCAGATGACGGTGCGGTTCTCCAGGCCGCGAGCTCGGGCGGCCTCCACAAACGGCTGGCCAAGCGTGTCGAGCAGGTTGCCGCGCATGATGCGGGTCAAACCGCCTACGCCCGTGATCGCGCTGATGATTGCCGGAATCCACAAGTGGTTCAGCAAATCTACGAACCGCCCCCAACTCCAGGGGGCATCCTGGTACTGTCGTGAAAACAGCCCGGTGGCCTCTATATTTAGAACCGTAATAGCATAGTAAAGGATGAGCAATGCCAGCAGGAAGCCCGGCATCCCCAATCCAATAAAGCTAATCGTTGTAATAATTTGGTCACCGAGCGAATACTGTCTCACCGCGGAGAAAACTCCCAGTGGGATGGCCAGCGCCCAGACCACGATCAGCGTTGCAACGCCCAGAATGATGGTCATGGTCAAGCGCTCGCCGAGCATTTCTCTCACAGGGCGTTCAAATTCAAACGACTCGCCGAAGTCTCCCTTCAGGAAGTTGATCGCCCAATTGCCATATTGCCACAGGAATGGCTTGTCCAGGTTGTAGCGCCTGCGGTAGGTCTCGATCTGGCCCTCGGCGCTCCGGTCGCCGCGCGCCCGTAGTTGCGCCAGTTTCTGGTCCAGAAAATCACCGGGCGGAAGTTGAATAAGCAAAAAGCTGACAAATGACACCAGCACGATCATAATGAGGGCATATGCCAGGCGCCGTATGATGTAATTGAGCATGCTCACCTCCGGGCCAGATCTGACAGATCCTCCCTCGAGGATCTGTCAGATCCTGCGTGCCAATGGCGGGCTGCCTTGCAGCCCGCCAGTTTGATACATTAAATTACTGATCCATCCACCATTGTGCGGCAATCTGGTTGCCAGGCGTGGCTGGTGCCCAGGGCCCCACGACGCCGAAGTCGAGGATGTTGCGCATGTAATCCTTGACGATGATCGGCATGGGCTGGTCACCCGCCACGGAAATGACGAATGGGCCTTCTTCGATGACCACGTCAATGGCTTCCCAGACGACCTGATGCCGGCCCTCTTCCGTGCCGGTATCGCGGGCCTCGTTATACAGTTGCTGCAGCCGTTCGGCCGGGCTGCCCGGTTCGGGCTCCAAGCCGCACGGATTTGGATTGCCTTCGGCCGGCTCGTCTGTGCACTCAGCGCCGCCCTTGGCAAACCAGCGGCCCTGGAGCGGGAACATGTAGCGATTGACGATCGGGAACAGCCAGTCGGGGTAGGTCAGGATGTCGATCTCGGAGATGTGGGCGCCGCGCAGCATGTAATAGCCTTCGTTGGTGCGGGTATCCACATCCGGCTGGCCCTGGATATTGTTGACGCGGACTGCGATTCCCAGGCTGGTCTCCCACTGGTTCTCCATCTCATTGGCAGCATCCACCTGCACTTTGAGGCTGCCACCCCAGTCGGTGACATCGATCACCATTTCGAACGGCTCGCCGCTAGGCAGGGTACGGAAGCCATCGGCTCCTCTGGTCATGCCGATTTCATCGAGCATGGCATTGGCCGCATCGGCGTCGAACCCGACATCAGCCTGTGCCCATCTCTGGTAGACGGCCTGACCTTCGGTGCCCGCGAAGTGCCAGGACTGCGGGCTGAGGGTCATGCCTTTTGCCTCTGCGATGCCGCCCCAGGCCACATCGATGACGCGCTGCCGATCGAAGCCGATAGAGAGGGCTTTGCGGAATGTCGTATTGCGGAGCAGCTCGCGGATCTCGGCTGCCTTTTCAGGTGTATCGTTCGAATAGTTGTTGCCTCCCTCTACGTAGTCCTGGTTGACCATATAGCCGGGCCAGGCGCCGGCGCCGTTCATGTAGTTCTCCAGGAAGTGATAGCCGCCCGAATCGGCATTCTCGGCCAGGAACGGAATCTCATTCGGGCTGCCGCAGATGCGGAAGGCAGTATCGTACTTGCCCTGCGAGCAGTTCAGGATGCGGGTCTGCTCGTCGGCGACGATCTCGACCTGGATCTCATCGATATACGGAAGCTGGTTGCCTTCGGTATCAACACGCCAATAGTAGGGGTTGCGTGAGAAGGTATACAGCAGGCCGTCGTCAGACAGCGCGCTGAGACACCAGGCGAAGAGGCAGGGATAGCCAGGGGTCTGCCACCACTTGTCCTGGGTATTCCAGTCCTCCCAGGTTACGCCGGAAGTGATCTCGGGATGGTATTGCTCGAGGTAGTGCGCAGGCTTCATGAACCAGCGTGCAAACTCCCAGAAGCCCTGTGCCATGAAGTACGGGTCGATCCACAGCGGGCGGTCACTGGACTGCCATACTACGGTGTATTCATCCGGGAATGTAATATCGATCGGGGTGCCGTCGGCGTTGCGCAGGTAAGCCGGGATCGTCCAGAGCTTTTGATCCGGGTTTTTAGCGAACTGGTTCCACCAGAAATCCCAGTCTGCCGTGGTATACGGCTCGCCGTCCGACCACTTCAGACCCGGGCGGAGGTGCAGGGTGAAGGTCATCCCATCTTCTGACCACTCATAGGACTCGACCAATCCCGGTTCGTAGCCGGTCAGATCCGCTTTCCACTTGATCGGTGCCTCGACGGCGAAGTAGAGCTGGACATTACCCACCTCCGGCCACCAGGATGCAGTGTGCAGGGTGCCGCCATACTGGCCGATGGACTCTACAACTTCGGTCACAACCGGCTCATCCGGCAAACGCTCTTCAACCGGCGGAAGGTCGCCAGCAGCCACCATGTCCGCCAGTTCCGGCGCCTCGTTAAAGGTGGTCACCTCGGGCACCTCGGTCCCCGGCTCTTCTGTGGCACCGGGAGCTTGCGTCGCCGGAGCTTGCGTGGCAGCCGGCGGTTCCGTTGCTGCGGGAGCACCGCAGGCAGCCAGAACCAAGCTCGCAATGATCAGAAGACTGAAGAGCAGCGAAATTTTGGTTTTCATTTATCTCTTCTCCTTATACTGGAAATTTGAGTTTGTTTCTTTACTTGCTGTTGACTAGATTGCTTGGTTGGAGTGTTTCAGGTTCTTCTGTAGCGAGTATCACCTCCTTGCCGTCACGATTCCCGGATAATTGTTTCTGTTCGGTATAAGCTGCTTTATTGGGAGAGGGGTTTTTCTGTTCGATCATGTTATGAACGGCCATATTGGTCGCCTGCACCATTGCACCAATCAGCGTGGAACGACGCCCCAGCATAGCGGTTGTGATCTTGACTGCATGCTCCGCGGCGCGCAGGGAGCGTTCGCGGACCACCTTGCGGATCGGTGCCGTCAGCAAATCTCCTACCTCTGCGACGCCGCCCCCGATGATAACAACGCTCGGGTTGACGAGGTTGATTAGACCCGCGACCGCGATGCCAATAAACGTCCCGGAGCGGTGCAAGATATCTTGCGCAGCCAGATCCCCGCGCCGGGCCACGTCCGCGACATCACGGACCGTTATGTTCTTTGCATTTGAATCTGATAATAATGTCCTTTTCCCGCTCTCGACCAGTTTCTGTGCCTGGATCTCGATGGCCCGCCCGCCGGCAAAGGCTTCCAGGCATCCATGATTGCCGCAGGTGCATAGCGGCCCATTTTCGTCAATCGTGAGATGGCCAATCTCACCCGCAGAGCCGGTCGTGCCCCCAAAGATCTGCTGGTGAATGATGAGGCCGGCCCCGATTCCACTGCCTACCTTGATGAAAGCGAGATTCTTTTCGCCTCTTCCAGCGCCGAATACCCATTCCCCCAGAGCGCCAAAATTTGCATCATTATTTAGAGAGACCGGAATGTTCCATAGATCTTCCAAAGTATCGCGGATCGGAAAGCGATCCCACCCGGGCATGATTGGAGGCGCCATCACCATTCCCGTCTCGATAATGACAGGGCCTGGAACGCCCACTCCGATCGCAAACAAGTCTTTCAGCTGCATCCTGTTCTTTTCCAGAATCGACTTCAGTGCACGGTCGGCCTCTTCCAGGCAATGCTTCGGTCCATCGGCGATCCGGAACGGTTGCTCTGTTTCATCCAAGATATGAGCCGAACAATCTCCCAGGGCGACGCTTAAGTGACTTGCCCCCATATCGATAGCTGCCACGAGCCCGCACGCGGGCTGGATTTCCAGTACAACGGGTGGCCGGCCGCTTCGCGTGGACCGGCTCTCCGATTCCAGGATGATGCCATTTTGGATGAGATCATTGATGATCATGGTCACGCTGGCGCGTGTTAACCCCAGCTCTTCAGCGATATCTGTCCTGGTAATCCCTCTCCCTGCAAAGCGGATCAGATCCACGACTGCGTGTTTGTTAAAACTTTTAACATTGTGATTTGCCGGGAGCAGGTAAAAAGCACTCAAATCTCACCTTATTGCGGACTTTCATGCTAGATGCTTAACAAACCGTTAACGAATTTCTTACATCATAGCACGAACAAATTCGTTTTTCAAGAGGTTTCTTAAAAAAAGAGTTGTTTTTGATCGAATTGGCTGGGGGATTAAAAGGCCGTTCAGCGCTTTGGTGCGGCGCTGGGTCCAGTTAACCCTCTTCCAAATTCGCATGATTAACCGGTTTGGTCTTAGGCATGCTCTATAATTCAACCGGAGAGCTGCCATGCAGGAACTAAATGCCCAGCAGGTCAAGATTTCCGATCCTTTCTGGTCGCCGCGCCTTGCCGTCAATGCAAAGAAAGCCATCTTCCACCAGTGGGAGCAGCTGGAAGCCACGCGCTGCATCGATAATTTTCGGATTGCCGCAGCTAAAAAGGATGGGTTTCGTGAGGGATTTTTCTTTGCAGACTCTGATGCCTATAAATGGCTGGATGCTGCCTCCCGGATCTATGCGCTGCACGCCGACCCCGAACTGGCCGCCCTTATAGACTCATTCATCGCCCTGCTCGGCCGCGCCCAGCTGCCCGATGGTTATCTCTTCACCTACAACCAGATCCATTTCCCGGGTCAGCGCTGGGTCAATTTGCAGATCGAGCATGAGCTCTATTGTCACGGGCACCTCATCGAGGCTGGCGTGTCACACTACGAAGCCACCGGCCGCAGAAATCTGCTCGATCTCTGCATCAAAGCCGCGAACCTGCTTGTGCGCGATTTCCTAAACACAACGCCCGACAAGACCTGCGGCCACGAGGAGATCGAGATCGCCCTCATCCGTCTATATCGCGTGAGCGGCAAAGAGGAATATCTCGAACTGGCGCGCCAGTTCGTCGAGCGCCGCGGCCGGATCCCATTCTTCCCTTTGCACTTCTGGCGCCAGCTCAGGAGTCATAAGGAACGGAAGCAGTATGTGAACGGACTGCGGAAATCCTACCTTACGGAACACCCTCAATACGCTGCCTTTCATTTGCCCGGTGGCAACTTCGCGAAGAGACCTCGTTTCAGCCGGGCGCGTCGCTATCTTAACGAGTTCCGCGGATTGTATGCCCAGCAGCGCGTGCCGATCGGCCGGCAGAACTCCCCGGAGGGACACAGTGTTCGCTTTGGATATCTGGAAACCGCGATTGCTATGCTCCTTCGTGCAAATCAAACCGATTCAGCACGAAGGGCACCAAGTCCACAAAGCGGAAAGGTCTTGGATGCTAGCGGGCTTTCTTTCTTAGAGCCCTTAGTGTCCTTTGTGTTTAAAAAGGAACTTCCAGATGAGACTCTATTATCCACGCTTGAGCAAGCCTGGGAGCGGATGGTGACGTGGCGCATGTATATCACGGGCGGACTGGGCTCCGCTCCTGAAATCGAAGGCTTCGGTCGTGACTATGACCTCGACCCCGAATATGCCTACGCCGAAACCTGTGCTTCGATCGCCAGCCTGTTCTGGAACTGGGAGATGGTGCTTCTCACAAAGAACGCGCGTTACAGCGACTTGTTCGAATGGCAGCTCTAT
>DASTFG010000266.1:0-6638 GCA_035708785.1 Anaerolineales bacterium | reverse complement strand
TACACAATCCCAAAGAGTTACAAGATCTGGAAAAGGATGTTGCTTCCTTGAAACGCCACCTCGGAACCCTGGAGGAACGACAACTGGAGGCCATGCTGGTTGCCGAAGCCACAGAACAGGACTGGCACAATGCAAAGTCGGCGTTGGAACGCCTGCAGTCAAGTCTGGGCGCGCAGAACCGCGATCTGGCGGAAGAAAGTGCCTTACTCCACAAGGATCTGGAACGGCTGAATTCGGAACGCCAGGCAGTGATCAGCGATATTGCCGCACAGGCGATGAACCTTTATAACCAGTTACGTCAACAGCGACGTGGTATTGCAGTGACAACGGTGAGCGACGGCTCCTGTGCGGCATGTGGCACCACCCTGACCGCCTCCCAGCAGCAAATTGCACGCTCGACCAGTCAATTATTCCATTGCCCTTCCTGCGGGCGAATATTATATGCAGACTGAGCTCATGCCGGATCTCTCCCCCAACGGAGAGAGCAGTCATCGATGAACGCTCTACTCAACAACCCTTCCTTGCTCATTTTCCTGGCCGGTTTTGTCACAGGCATTTTCTTTGTGTGGCTGGTGGGCCGCGTCCGTCCATTGCTCAGACAGATCGGTGAGAGCAGGAAGGAGCAGCGCGAAGTCTCTCGAGTGCGCCGGACCAGCGGCCTGGAAAATAATCACCGCCGGAGCACTTTGCGGCGCGCCCAGGGGATGCATCTGGCTGCTTCGCTGTTCTCGCTCAATGAAATCCTCCAGGAACCGAGGCTGATCGCACCACCCGCGCGGGTCGAACCGGGCATTACTCCCATTCAGGAAGATATCATTTCACAGACCCTGCCCTATATGCCGGCCTGGCCCGAGCTTGCAGCGATCTATCGAGCGCCGACATTGAGTCTCGCCGAAGCGGTTGCGGGCGGTGAAAACCTGGTTATTACAGGCGAGGCAGGCGCGGGAAAGACTGTCGCACTCGCGCACCTGGCCTCGCTGGCAGCCAACCTCCAGGTCGAACTGGAGCCAAATGTGGATGTGGTTCCATACCTCTATCATGTCGCGGAGCTGGGGCTTCCTCATGATCCATCCAAAGACCCAGTCAACATCGTCACCAACGCGGCAGGTGAACACGCTTCGATGCTCGACCTTGGCCGCCTGCCCGGCTTCGTCCAGCAAACATTCAAGAACGGACAGGCACTCCTATTGATCGATGGATTCGATGAGCTTGACCCGCAAGGGCAAAAGGGCGTCGTGGAATGGTTCAGGGCGCTCGTACAAAACTATCCAAAAGTGAAGATCGTTACAACGGGATGCACCAATCAACTCACCGGCTTGATCGGTCTTGGCTTTACCCCCCTTGCACTGATCGCGTGGGATTCCCGAACGAATGCGCGCTTCATTCAACGGTGGGGCGAATTATGGTCGCGGACTGTCGCCCAGGAGGCTCGTACACAAACAGATACAGATCCCGTAGATCCGCTCCTACTCAACACGTGGCTGGCAACCGACAATCAGGGTCTCACGCCCTTCGAGCTGACTCTCAAAGTCTGGGGCGCCTACGCGGGTGACAGCCTCGGACCGCGGGTCCTGGACGCGATCGCCGCCCACGTCCGGCGCCTGGCCCCCAGCGGGACGCCCGTCGCGGCCCTCGAATTGCTCGCCATGCAGGTTGTGCTCACATCCCAGCCGATCTTCGATCCGCGCACGGCACGGACCTGGGTAAAGCAATATGACATCGTCGAAGATCAACCGATCGAAAGCGCTGAGCCTGTCGCCGAAGCGCCCGCGGGGGAACCCGTTCCGCTCACCGATTCACAAAAGATCAAGATCAAAAGGTCAAGCGCCGCGGCTGCGGCGCCATCTTATGGCCTGCTCAGCAAAATGGTCGAGAGTGGCTTGCTCGTGTCGCACTCCAACAGGATGCGCTTCCTGCATCCTGTTTTCAACGGGTATCTTGCCGGACCAGCGATCGGGGATAACGATGCCGGCATAGCGCTGGTTGCCCAACCCGAGTGGGATGGCAAAGCACTATCTCTCCGTTACCTGGCCGCGCGCCGCGATGCCTCTGCTGTTGCAGAACTTATGTTAAAAGGATCCGACCTCCCGCTTTACGATCAGGTCTTCGCGATTGCACGCTGGCTGCGGGATGCCCCCAGAGAAGCTGCCTGGCGTGGCAAAGTCTTTTCCGGTCTATTGGGTATCTTGCAGGCGGAAGGCCAGCCCCTCGGCCTGCGCGGACAGGCCATGGCAGCCTTTGTTGCAAGCGGCGACCCGGGCGCGGCAACCCTTTTCCGACAGTTACTAGGCTCCAGATCCTTTGAGCTCGTCCCACTGGCCGCGCTGGGAAGCGGCGCGATGAAAGATGTCAGGGCCATTGACCCGCTGGAGGAGGTGCTTCAGGCGCCCTTTGGCGCCGTCCGTCGGGCTACCTGTCTGGCGCTGGTTGCCATTGGCACGGAAAAATCACTTGAAGCCGTTGCACGGGCGCTCGTGCAGGGCGACGAAGAATTGAAGCGCGCCGCGGCCGAGGCGCTGGCAAACGATCACGCGGAGGGACACGCCATGCTGAAGGAAGGGGCGACCCTTCCAGATATCATGCTGCGCCGTGCGGTTGTACATGGACTGGCACGCATCGAGCAACCCTGGGCCATCGAAGTACTCCAGCGGATGCAGGTAGAAGATGACCAGTGGGCGGTCCGGAACCTCGCCAACCAATATCTCGAGCAGATGGCAAGGGTCGATCCACGTGTGCCGCGCAAGCTCAGCCCGCCCTCCGAGTCTCCCTGGTTGATCGAATTCGCAGGGAAACAGGGCATGGGCATCCCGCGAGGCGGGCCCGCCACCGATGTGCTGCTCAGCGCCTTCAAGCTCGGCGAAACGGAGGAACGGCTGGCGGCGTTACCTTATCTCAAGCGCGTGGCGAACGACGGCATCATCGGGGCCCTGTACAATGCGATGTACGGCGAAGACCCTGAGGTGCGCGAAGCCGCTTTCTATGCGATGGAAGAGATCGCCGCAAACGGGACCAAAATCCCTCACCCCAACCAATATGGATTAGGCTGACATGCTGATCACCAACGCTGGCCTCATCACCTGGGAACCGACCAATCGTATTCTCGCTGACCATGCCCTCCTCATGGTGGGAGACCGTATCCAGGAGATTGGATCGAATGAAGAACTGCTGCGCAAGTATCCACAAGAAGAAAGACTCGATGCGCGCGGCCAGTACGTGATGCCTGGAAACATCTGCGCGCACACGCACTTTTACGGCGCGTACGCGCGCGGCATGGCGATCCCAGGGCCGGCCCCAAAGGATTTCCCCGAAATTCTGCAGAAGTTGTGGTGGCCGCTCGACCGGTCCCTGGACGCGGAGAGCATCCGGTACTCCGTCCTGCCCTGCCTGGTCGACGCCATCAGGCACGGCACGACGACTCTCTTCGACCACCATGCCTCGCCCAATGCAATAGATGGATCGCTCGACATCATCGCCGAAGCGGTTGAAAAAGCGGGACTGCGTGCCGTGCTATGTTATGAAGTCACAGACCGGGATGGCGAAGCCAAGATGAAGGCAGGGATTCAGGAAAACGTCCGTTTTCTCAAAAAAGAGAAGGGCCCGCTGCTCGCGGGGACCTTTGGCCTGCACGCCAGCCTGACACTTTCCGACTCATCCCTCGATTTATGCCGCCAAATTGCGCCCGAGGGGACCGGCTTTCACATCCATACGGCTGAACATGAGGCCGATGAATACGACAGCCTGAACAAAACGGGCCTGCGCGTGATCGATCGGCTTCTAAAGCATGGCATACTGGGGCCCAGGACCATCACGGCCCACGGCGTTCACATTGATGCGCGCGAGATGCAGATCCTTGCCGAGACGGAGACCTGGCTGTCACACCAGGCGCGCTCGAATATGAATAACGGCGTTGGCGTGGCGCCTGTCGAATCCATGCTGCGAGCAGGCATCAGGGTCTGCCTGGGCAACGACGGATTCTCCAATGCCATGTGGGAGGAATGGAAGACGGCCTATCTGCTGCACAAAGTCCAGCATCGCGACCCGCGCCGCCTCGGCGGGTATGACGTCACCCAGATGGCAATCTACAATAACGCCGCGCTCGCAAACACATACTTCCCTGAGGCGCCTATTGGGCAGCTTGTCCCCGGCGCGTATGCAGACCTCATCTTCGTGGATTACCATCCTAATACACCATTGACCCCGGGCAACCTGCCCTGGCACATCATCTTCGGCGTTCAGCAAAGCATGGTCACCACGACCATCGTGGGCGGCCAGCTCCTGATGAAAGACCGCAAACTGCTCACACTGCATGAAGAGGAGATCGCAGCCAGGGCGCGCGAGATCGCTCCACGGGTTTGGGACCTATACCAAAGGGAAGTCGCAAAGATCACATAAAAGGAGAATGGCATGGACAAGGAATCCGTGATGCTCACCATTGGCGTCATCGGCGGCACGGGTAAGGAAGGCAAGGGGCTGGCATATCGCTGGGCAAAGGCTGGGTATCGTATCTTGATCGGCTCGCGCGCCGAAGAAAAGGCGGTCACCGCCGCCTCGGAGATCATGCAATTATTGGAGGGTTCATCATCCGTGGTCGGCCTCACCAATCTCGAGGCCGCGCAGCAGTCAGATATCGTCGTACTGACGGTGCCCTATGCGGCGCACCGCACGACGCTTGAAAGCATACGTGAAGCGCTCAAGGGCAAGCTGCTCATCGACGCAACGGTTCCGCTGGTCCCGCCCAAGATAACCAGGGTGCAGATGCCCGCCGCAGGCTCTGCCGCGCAGGAGGCAAAAGAGATCGTTGGCGAAGAGGTCCAGGTGGTGGCTGCATTCCAGAATATCTCCCACGAGCTCTTGTTCGATGAAGCGGAGATCGACTGTGATGTCCTGGTGACCGGCACGGGCAAGAGTGCCCGCCAGGAGGCGCTGAAGCTTGTCGCAGCTGCCGGACTCAGGGGCTGGGATGCGGGCCCGATCGAGAACTCGGTGGTGGTGGAAGGACTCGCCAGCGTGCTGATCAACATCAACAAGCAATATGGCTCCACGCATGCCGGGATCCGAATCACGGGCGTCAGTAAATCATAGCCCCGTCATGCGAAAAAATGCCACTCACCCTTTCACCGCTCCGTAAGATTCCTTTGATCCGCCAGGGCGATGACCTGGTGGATACTGTTGTTAATGCGCTCCGCGAAAACAGAATCGCCCTTTTAGATCATGACATTCTTGTCTTCGCCCAGAAAATCGTCTCCAAAGCAGAGGGACGGAGGGTCAATCTCACCACGGTCACACCCTCTTCACACGCAATTGAGCTGGCGGAACAAACGGAGAAGGATGCGCGGCTGGTCGAGTTGATTCTTCGGGAAAGCAATGAAGTAATGCGCACACGGCCGGGCACGATCGTCGTCGAACATAAGCTTGGCTTTGTGTGTGCGAATGCAGGCATAGATCATTCGAACGTTGCGGGACCAGAAGAACCCACCGGTGAGTGGGTGCTGCTACTTCCGGCGGCGCCAGATCGCTCGGCAGAAAAGATCCGAAGGGAGATCGAGTCGAAAACAGGTAAACGAATCGGCGTGTTGATCATCGACTCACATGGACGCGCCTGGCGCAACGGTACTGTCGGTACGGCGATTGGCCTTTCAGGCCTCCCCGGCCTGGAGGATCTGCGCGGCAAACCTGATCTGTTCGGGCGTGCATTGCGGATCACGCAGGTCGGCGTGGCCGATGAGCTCGCCGCGGCTGCCTCGCTGATCATGGGGCAGGCCGCCGAAGGGACACCTGTCGTCCATGTGCGCGGCTTTCCTTATCCGCTGCGCGAAGGTACACTCAGGGAATTGATCAGACCAAAAGAACTGGATTTGTTCCGATAGTATTTACCCCGGTGCGGCTCTGCTGAAATGAAAGAACTCCTGTGAAAGCCGACAGTTCCTTTTGGCATGAAGTAGCTCACCTGGCCGCGAGCAGCTCGATTGTTATAGACAGGCCCAAAGGAAGCGCCCACCCGCGCTATCCGGAGGTCATATATCCTCTCGATTACGGTTATATTGAAAACACAAGAGCCAATGATGGCTCCGGCATCGATGCATGGCTCGGAACGCATAGCAGAGAGGATAAAACACTAACAGGAATCTTATGTACCTTTGATACACTAAAAGGTGATGCGGAAATCAAGCTTCTGATCGGGTGCACAGACGATGATGTGCGAATCATCCGGGATTTCCACAGCGATATGTACACGCTCTACATCTCCAATCCAATGCTCGGAACAATATGAACTTCCCAAAAGAGTTCCTTGATTTACTGGGCGATGAATCAAAGGCAATGCTGTATCTGGCTACCCTGAATCCTGACGGCTCACCGCAGGTCACGCCTGTTTGGTTCAGTACTGATGGAGACTACATCCTCATCAACAGCAGTGAAGGCCGTGCAAAAGTCCGCAATATGAAGGCCCGGCCTAAAGTCGCAATGACCATTCAAGACCCGCAGGAAACCTATCGCTATCTCGGCATTCGCGGTGAGGTTGTCGATTACACCTCAGAAGGTGCAGATGAGCACATTAACAGACTCTCCCTCAAGTACGACGGTAGGCCCTGGACACCGCGCCCGGACCAACGGCGGATCATCTTCCGGATCAGGCCCAC
>DASTFG010000265.1:0-5381 GCA_035708785.1 Anaerolineales bacterium | reverse complement strand
CGGCAAGTTCCAGAATAAGAAAGATATGTACAATATCGCGGTGCGGCAGTTCAGTCAGCGAATCCTGTCGCTCCCGCACCCTGAGACAACCGTCTGGAGCTACGGCTCCGTTAACCATCCTGGAACGGTCGCCGAGGGCGGAACCTTCAACTACCCGGCGTTCACGATCGAGGCCAAGTGGAAAAGGAATACACAAGTTATCTGGCGTAATGAGTTGGTCGACGCAAACGGCAATTTCCTGCCCCATCTGTTGGCAGTGGATCCGACCTTACACTGGGCCAACCCGCCCGGTGGAAGGATGGGCCGCGACATGCGCCCAATGCCAGGTGACCCCTGGTTTTCAACCGAGAGATACACCGGCCCGGTGCCGATCGTAACCCACGTGCACGGCGCACATACAACAGAGGATAGTGATGGCTTCGCCGAGGCTTGGTACTTACCCGCGGCCAAAAACATCCCCGCCGGCTATGCGCGGACCGGCACGTTCTGGGACTACTTCAATGCCAAATACAATCATGGCTGGGAGTATGGTGATGCGGCTTTCAAGTATCCCAACAACCAGCGGGCGACCACGCTCTGGTACCACGACCACGCCCTGGGCATGACCCGACTGAACGTCTACGCCGGACCGGCCGGCTTCTATCTAATCCGTGGTGGCCCGGACGATCAGGTCGGTGGCGTTCTTCCAGGACCCGCTCCCGGTGTGGGCGACGACCCATTAGGCGAATATGGCGAGATCCCCATTGCGATCCAGGATCGCTCCTTCAACGATGACGGTTCACTGTTCTACCCGGACAGCCGCGAATTCTTCGATGAATTCAACGGTCCTTTTATCCCCGACTCTCCTGTTTCCCCGATCTGGAACCCGGAGTTCTTCGGCAACATGATGGTGGTCAACGGCTTTACCTGGCCCTATCTGAACGTCGAACGCAAGCGCTACCGCTTCCGCTTCCTCAACGGCTGTAACTCGCGCTTCCTGCTTCTAAAGCTGACTACGAGCCCCCGGACAGACAACAATCGTTTCAATACGCCCGAGGGAACCTTCTGGCAAATCGGCGCCGAGGGCGGCTTCCTGCCCCAGGCAGAGGAACTCGATCACTTGCTTATCGCCCCCGCCGAGCGGGCTGATGTCATCGTCGATTTCTCACAGTTCCCAGTTGGAGCGGAAGTCTATCTTGTGAATGATGGCCCGGACGCGCCGTTTGGCGGGATCTCGACCGAGGATCTGTCCGATTGGGAGTCAACCGGGCAGGTGATGAAGTTCATTGTCGGGGCGGGGCCCTCAACGGATCTTGCCACCCACCCGGCTGACCTGGTGCTACCCGCGATCACACCGCTTGGCAACGCGATCAACACGCAATACTTGAGCCTCAACGAGGAAATGTATGAAGCAGCGGACGTGCCAGCTGCAGCATTGCTGGGCAGGGTTGATCCAGGAACAGGCGAGCCAACGCCGCTGCTCTGGATGGACCCGATCACCGAGAACCCCGGGTTGGGAGCGACCGAAGTATGGGAGATGCACAACTTCACTGAGGATGCCCACCCGATCCATATCCACCTGGTGCAGTTCGAGGTCGTTGGGCGGGAGCCCTTCGAAGGCGGAACCAGTGTCGCCGGCAGCAACGATCCGCTGCCTTGGGAGACCGGTTTCAAGGACACAGTCATCGCGTATCCCGGCGAAATCACTCGCGTCAAAGCCAAGTTTGACACCCCGGGCTTCTTCGTCTGGCATTGCCACATTGTTGAGCACGAGGACAACGAGATGATGCGGCCGTACCATGTCGGGCCTATCCCGCCGGATGCACCCTCGCAGTAACATGTAAGATCAGGGATTCTCCTGATTGAGACCCTGAGAATTCTAGATACAAGAGACTGGCTTTTCGCCAGTCTCTTGTACGTTATGTCTTTACTCTTAGAGTCTGCGTCCGATATTTTTTCAACGCGCCCCAGCCCACCAGCCTCTTTTCCTTTTCATCCCATAAACGGAAGAACAAAGATTTAAGGCTTTGTGTAAGTGTCAGCGGCTCGATCTGGAACATGGGATTCTCTCTATGGCACTGCTCCAATTTGTAGTTCGGGATGCGCGGGCTCAAATGATGGATGTGATGGAAACCGATATTGCCAGTAAACCACTGCAGCACCTTTGGAAGTTTATAGAATGAACTGCCATCCATTCCTGCATTGAAGAACTCCCAGTCTGCGTGGCGCTCCCAGTACGTGGGGTCGAAGTTATGCTGCACGTAGAACAACCATACGCCTGCTCCACAGGCGATGAGCAGCACCGGGATCTCGACAAGCAGGAAGGCCTGCCACCCAATTTCCAGGACCATCCAGCCGATCACTGCCGCGACCGCAAGGTTTGTCCATATCACGCTGTTTCTTTCACGTTTACCCGCACCCGGGCGCCAGAAGCGATGGGTCACGGTAAAGACGATGAGAGCCCCAATTGTAAACAGGATGATCGGGCTGCGAATGATGCGATACCCGGCCTTCTTGTACCACGGCGCCGCAAGATACTCCTCCACCGTCATCGTGTATACATCCCCGATCCCGCGCCGGTCGAGATCACCAGCCGTGGCATGATGGATGGCATGGTCATGCTTCCATTCGAAATATGGGGTTAAGGTCAGCACACCAAGCACTAGTCCAAGGCGGTCATTCGCTTTCATGCTCTTAAAGAATGAACCATGACAGCAGTCGTGGAAGAGGATAAAGCATCGCACCATGAAGCCTGCCGTTGGAACTGCAAGTATCAAGGTCAGCCAGTACCCAATCTCGAGACTGCGGTACATCAGGTACCACATCACCAAAAACGGGATGACGGAGTTGAAAATCTGCCAGACACTACGCCAAGTTTCCGGATACGCATACTTCGAAACGATCCCCTGCCAGCGCACTTTTTCTGTCGCCATTCAGTCCTCCACGTGATTTTGTAATTCTATTTGATTTTATCAAGCAAATCAGATAAAGAAAGATCCTTAAGAGAGTCTAATTTTAGGTTTGCCCCCTCGATCGAGAGCTTGGAGGTAAGTGGATTGGGAACGGCAACCACGAAGATACCTGCCCGGTTGGCGGCCTTTACCCCGTTCGGAGAATCTTCAAAGACAATCGCCTCTTCCTTCCGCACCTTCAGCCGGTCCAGCGCCAGGAGGTACAGGTCCGGGTAGGGCTTGGTCCTGCCAGACGCGACATCATCGCCGCAAATGATCGCGTCGAAATGATGGAAGATGTCGAGCCGTTTGGCATGGGTATCCACCCAGGAATGCACCGAACTGGAGGCAATCGCAAGCTTCAGGCTGAGACGCTTCGCTTCATGAATGAAGTCCATCACCCCGGGAAGGATCGATTGCGAATGAATTCGCGCGTGACTCTCGGAGCGGAAACGATCGCGCAGGAAAACGGAATCCAGCAGTCCCTGGGAGAGAAGCGAGAGATGTTCCGCCGCGTCGAAATTCGAGAGTCCTGCGCCGCCGATGATCTTTTCCCATTCATGATGAGGTAGTTCGAATCCATGCTCACGATAAATATCCTGCCAGACCTGATACTCGGGCGTCTCTGTATCGAGTATAAGTCCGTCGAAGTCGAAGATAAGGGCTTTAATCCGCAGGACTGCTTCGCTTTTCCGCAAGACTGCTGCGCTTGTCATAGCTGCCCGATTATACCCGAGAGACTGGCATGCTATACTTTGTCCAATCGGAGTCCGAAGCGTCGCCGTGGCGACGTCTCCTGACTTCGGGGCGAAATCTTGCACGAGAGTGTGCTGCGAGCAAATTCATCCGGCCACAGATGTCTCGGAGATGACCATGAGCGACCTCTATTACTCAGATTATATCGAGCTCGATAAGATCCTGAACAGCCAGCATCCGAAGAGTTTTTCCTCACCGGAGGAAGGTAACGACGAAATGCTGTTCATCATCGTCCATCAGGTCTACGAGCTCTGGTTCAAGCAAATTCTTTTCGAGCTTGACCTGGTGAGACACATCTTTACGCAAGGACACATCAACGATAACTCTGATGATCTGAGCAGAGTGGTTCAGAAGATAAAACGGGTGGGGAAGATCCTGGAGCTGATCAACCAGCAGGTGACCGTTCTGGAAACAATGACTTCTTTGGATTTTTTGGAGTTTCGTAATCTTTTGTTACCCGCTTCGGGATTTCAGAGCAAACAGTTCCGGCTCATCGAAGCCAGGCTCGGTTTGAAAATGGAACAACGATACAAGCGAGAATACTACAAATATACACGCCGCGGCAGTCTGTCAGAAGCAGATCTGCAGGAGATCAACCAGGCTGAAAGAGAGAGCACGTTGAAGGAGCTGATCATCGAATGGCTCGAGCGGATGCCTTTCTTCGAAGAGGAATACTGGCAAGATTACAAACCGGCGACCGAATCCGATTCTGCGACAACGCACAAATTTTGGGTCGATTACCGCAACGCGTACAGGAACAGTCTCTCGCAGAATGAGACCGAGAGACTGGCAGAGTTCGATAAGGTCTTCTTCGAGGAAGGACGCGGCGATGTTTCGCCCGCGGCGATGCGCGCCGCGCTGTTCATCACGATCTATCGCAATCTTCCGATCTTCCATATGCCATTTGAACTGCTCAACACACTGTCCGAGATCGACGAGCTGCTCTCGAACTGGCGCTACCGGCATTTCCTGATGGTCCGCCGGATGATTGGTCTGCGCGTGGGCACGGGCGGCACCAGCGGCGCAGGCTACCTTGAAGGCACCTTGAGCCAGCACTATGCCTTCCGCGAGATCACCGAAGTAGCGACGTTCTTGATCGAGAGAAGCAAGCGCCCGACGTTACCAAATGTACTAAAGGAAAAGGTCAGTTTCAACCTATAACAATCCATACTTTATTTTCCTATATCCAATTGCTGGCGAAGGCCTAGTTCGTCAAAATCCTCCCATATCTCCACAAGCTTGCTCTTCTCAAAACGGAGGAACATCATAGCAGTAACACTGAGATGCTTTTCTGTGGCTGGTATATCCTTCCACTGACCCTGATGGGTACCGGACAAAATCAACCGCACCGCGACGAGATCCTCTTCAGCCACCATGGCCTCGATCCTAATGCGAAAATCCCGGAAGGCGCGATGCCAGCCGGATATAACACGCCTGGAATCTCCTGGGCTCATTGGAGCAGTGGAGTTCCGTATGTGGAAGTGTGCATTGGAGTCGATCAGCTCGTCGAGGCCATCGAAGTGAGCATTGCTCCAGGCTTGATCGAAGATCTGGCGTGTAAGCTGCTTGTGAAGCTCTTCTTGGTTGTTTTGCATGGCTGGTGCCTTAATTGGACCTATCCTATGTGAATGGGTACGGGCCAGCGCTTCACCACCTGCAGACGCTGGCCCTTCGCCGCACGACCCTATTTGAACT
>DASTFG010000264.1:0-13194 GCA_035708785.1 Anaerolineales bacterium | reverse complement strand
TTGTGCTTCGAGTCCGTTCCTGACCTTGCGGTCGAGGCGCTCTCCTAACGTTTCCAAAACAGCTTTGGTGATGACTTCTGCCTCCTCACGTGTATTCAGCCGAGCCTGTTCCTGGACCCGGGTGATAAACTCGTCGAATTGCACGCTGCCTCCTTACTTCCGTAACACCACCGTATCGATTGCCTGTCGCTTACATCGACGACGATCTACTTGATAAATATCTTCCCGCTGCGAATGGCTGCCGAATACGTCTTCAGGTCGACCTTTGCCGGGCCTTCCACGACCTTTCCGGTGCGGATATCGAAGCACGAGCGATGCCAGGGGCAGACTACCCGGTGATCCTGAAGTTTTCCTTCGGAGAGCGGGCCGTAGCGATGCGTGCAGAATTCCTGGAAGGCATACACTTCGCCTCCTTGCCTGGCGATGGTCATGATGTTGCCGTCGCAGGCGACTCGCAGCGTCTCGCCATCGCGCAGCTCCGCCTCATCGCAGACTGGCGCCCAGCCATCGTGTCTTACCAGAAAGGATACATCGATTGTCTCCCGGGGTGTGCGGGTATAGCGGCGGTGCCGCCCGACCCCTATACCACTGTCGTATACCATCTTTCCACCCAGGTACCCCGAAACAAGGAAAATCCCAACTCCAATGAGGGAAAGCAAAAGGTATGGAAGTGGTAAACCTGCCAGATTTTCCTGCTCCAGACGCAGGAAGAAGTTGATCCCGAAAAGCCCGAGGGCTGTAAGGTTGAGCGCCATATGGATCGTAGAGGTTTTTCTGGCCGGATGATCGAGCCGAATATCCGACCGGTCCACAAGGCCCGTGAGCGCAGCCAGTATTCCCATGCCCAGGCCAAACCCCATCGCATAAAGAGATGCTCGAAACAGCACATTCGATGTGACCTCCAGATACGAGGCAATATCCAGGACCAGGCTGAGCAGGAACAGCCCAATCGGAAAGTGGACCAGAGCCGGGTGCAGAGGGTGGCCGAACGGCTTGCCCTGCAGGAACGCTTTGAACATCGCCTATTCCCCATGCTCAGGCGGTACGGCCGCCCCACCCTCTTCGGCAATCTTCCGCCATTTCGTTTTCGATAACCTTGCCACGCTGATCCCGTGGGCGTAAATCATGCGCCCGCCCAGGTAACCGGAGAGGAGCAGCAGGGCAGTAGCTGTGGTGGAAAGCCAAAACAAGCCAGGTGGAACGGACGTGTCGGTCTGGAACGATCCTATCCGCAGCCACAGGTTGATCGTCCACAGGATCGACACAACAACATTCAGACCCATATGATACAGACCAAGCTTCCAGGCCGGTTTTTCGCGGCGGATGTCTGTCCAATCGGCAAAACCGGTGGGAATCGCGAACAGCGCTGCGATCAGCCCCAGCGAGCCTGCGTAGAATGCCAGCTGCACAAATACATTGTCTGCTCTAAACTGGGAAAACAGATCGAAGATCCACGCCATGGGCCAGAGGGCCGTGGGGATATGCACCAGGGCCGGGTGCAAAGGATGTTTGAGCCACTTACCCTGTAGAAAATCGATCATAGACTTGGCTTCCTGAATCCATTCGTTACGGATACTCCCCCGGGAAGTGTAGCCTTACTTCAAATTGCCTTCAATCGGGGATTTCCCTAGAGCATCGCTGTGATTTCCTCAAGGGATAGTCTCAAAAGCTTTCCTGTGGTTGTTGGAGCACTCAGGCTGAGGCAGGGCAGCCGCGCTCTTGCGCAACGGGCCTGTGTTCCGAGCAGGATTTCTTCGCAGCCATCGGGGAAAGCACGAGCTGCGGTCAGACCGGAAAGGAATTCCTTCGCAAATCCACTACTTAGCGGCGCGTTTGAAGTAGTAGAACGCCGTCCTGTTTGGGAAAAAAGCGAAATTTATCATTTCCCATCCTTCTTTGCCCAGTTTATTGAGGTAATCGTATAGAACAGATGTCTTCGATTCGGGAAAAGCTTCCTCGCCATTCAGATAGATACGAACCGATTGAGCATCGTCCCGCATCGGGGCGGTCACTTCAATGTATTCCCATTTTTTCATAGGATTTTCCTTTCACAATAGGGAAATTCCCAACAGAAGTCCAGCCGTCGAACGACCAGGCTTCTTGTTCCACCTTACTTTACAGCACATCACCGATGGCGGGGGAAGAGAGGGGATTTATCAAGTGGAAAAATATGCTGGTAGAAATCGTGAAGATCCAGCATTTACCAATTTTACGAAATCGGATGCAATCCGGTGTTCACTCGCTTCGTTCAAGCAAGGAATTGATCTCAGCCATGGCTTCTGGAATCGTCATTCCTTCCACCATCGCCCATTCCTGGCAAAGCACACGCAGGATTGCCTCCAGAAATGCCGTAATGGTCCCATACGTCGGCTTGTGAGCCACAAAGGCGGATAGATCGCGCACAACCTCGCACTGGGCCGCGATCGTCCCCTGCTTGAGATGTGCCGCCAACGCAGACTGCCGGACGCGTCCATCCTCCATCAAAGGCAAGGGACGGGACTTCAGGATTTCACGGCAATGGCCAAGCTCGCTCTTGTCTGCCAGTCTGCGTAGCCCTGAGTTTGACAGGTCAACCGGCACCCAGACCGTGCTGCCGCCCGGAATGTGAATCTCATAATATCTCTGCGTGTCCCCGCGTTCAAATTCCCGGTCTTCCAGCTTGACGATCTGCCCTACGCCGTGTTGTGGATGAACGACCCTGTCGCCGATCTCGAACATCGAGCGGTCGGCGATATTAATAGCGCCGCCTGTTGTCCCCCCCGCGATTCTGCCGGAAGCCGCCGCGTTCCTCACGGGGACGGGCAACATTTACGGTCAACTGGCGCTCGTCCAGGGTGTAACCATTGAACATGCTGATGGCCTTTTGCACCTCGCTCTGTGAACCCATTTCGACAAACGCAAAACCCTTAGAACGCTGGGTGCCTGGTTCCTTGATCAAGGCAACCGAGTTGACATTTCCCGCCTGCATGAAAAGCTCGCGCAGGCTTTGTTCCGTGGTTTGATAGGACAGGTTCCCTACATACAATTTTGCTTCCATACAAAACTCCTTTATCGGTATGGCCGCGAGCGATGAAGCAAAAAGCCGCCAACCCAAATAGAGGGTTGACGGCCTCAAAAGCGCACTCGACCTTTTATGAGATGGCTTGATTATATCACACCTGTTCCATCGGCGAGTTCAAACTATGGTACACTGAATATAGCAGTTAAGCACGAATAACTGGATTTGTGTGCTCCTCCCGCCGCCGACCCTGTTATGGGTGGGCGGCATATTTGTTACCGGTGACTCCGGGTATATCGTCAAAACCCTCACGACGGTGTGATGGCTCTACACTCCTGACCTCGACTGCGAAAGTGTTGCCTGCACCTCTGTGAAAGAGAATCCGATGATCCATTTTGACCTAACTACGCATATCTACCGGCCGCTCACACAGGTCTTCACTTTTGTGGCCACGCCTGAAAATGATTTTCAGTGGCAGTACGGTACGCTGGCATCTGCCCAGATATCCGACGGCGAGATCGGCATGGGAAGCCTCTTTCGTGCGGTCGGTCATCTGCTGGGCCGGCGGATCGAGACCATCTATGAGGTCACAGTCTTTGAGACGAACAAGAGCTACGGATTCAAGTCCATCTCGGGGCCGGTGGATTCCTATACGCTCTATACCTTTGAAATCTCTGAAGGTCGCACGAAGATCAATCTAGCGGCGGAGACAAACCCAAGGGACTTATTCAAACCGGATGCAACCATCGTTATAAAGAAGTTGAAGAAGCAGCACAAGGAAAATCTTGCGATGTTAAAGAGCGTTCTGGAAGCTCAACAGATCGTCAGAGCATGAACACAGCTACCCGCAGAACACGTGCCTGCACGATAGAAGCGCTGGATGGAGAATTGAAAGCCGCCATACGCGCCCACGGGACGAAATTTGGACTAGAAGATATCGAATCTAATATTTTGATGTGCTGCGAAACCATTACCGTCCATCATAAGAAAGGATTTTTGGGCGGTATCAGGACCACGCTATCGGCGGTCTATGTCACGCCGAAATGGCTAGTCTGGGCGGATAGCAGTGGACAAAACGACGTTGCGGCCGGTACCGCTCAATTGAACCAGATCGATGTGCGCGATTACAGGTCTACCGCGCAGTATGTCATCGTCCCGGATCAAGGACTCAACATCACCGGACGGTATACCGATAAAAACAAGACGGGAATCACACTCATTGTGCTGGAGGCTGAAGCGGAGGGACAGAAGTTCCGTCGGGTGCTTGACGAAACAGGGAGGAACGCGGCCAGGTTAACTTCAGCTACCGCTCGTCTCATAAATAATTAGACTTTGCAATGCAGTTCGTAGGCCAAATTCCAAAGCTCAGGTTTAAAATTTTATGCGGCACTCAGTAAACTGAGAGCGACATAATGCTAAATTGCCTATAGACCCTAACCTTCGACCAGCATCCAGGCCGGGTCTTCCAGCAGCTGCTTGATATGGACCAGGAACTGGACCGCCTCGCGCCCGTCCACAATGCGATGATCGTAGCTCAGGGCCACGTACATCATCGGGCGGATCACGATCTGGCCGTTCTGCACAACCGGCCGTTCCTCGATCTTGTGCAAACCAAGAATACCGACCTGCGGGGGATTTAAGATTGGCGTGCTCATCAGGGAGCCGAAGACACCGCCATTGGTGATGGTAAACGTCCCACCGCGCAGATCCTCGATAGATAAATTGCCCTGCTGGGTTTTCTCGACATAATCCTTGATCACCAGCTCGATCTCTGCAAAGGAAAGCCGGTCGGCATCCCGTATCACCGGGACAACCAGTCCCTCCTCGGCTCCGATCGCCATGCCGATATCGTAGTAGTGCTTGAGCACGATCTCCTCCCCGTCGATCTCGGCATTGACCTGCGGGAAGGCCTTCAACGCGCTGATGGATGCCTTGACAAAGAATGACATGAATCCAAGCTTGATACCGTGCCGCTTCTGGAATTCCTCGTTGCGGCGTTTCCGAAGATCCATCACGGCGCCCATATCGATCTCGTTGAAGGTCGTCAGCATCGCGGTATTCTGCTTGGCTTCCATCAGGCGCTGCGCGATGGTGCGCCGTCTGCGTGACATGCGGGTCCGTACTTCTCGATCCTGCGAGGGAGCTGTCTCTACTCTCTTTTCGGGTCTCGTTTCCTTCTCGGCCGGCCGCGGGGCTTCTGCTTCCTTTGCCTTGTCCTGCGCCTGAAGATACATCTCTACATCGGCTTTGGTCACGCGGCCTTCGCTGCCTGTCCCGGTAATTTTGCTGATATCGACGTTTTTATCGCGCGCCAACCGCGCCGCCACGGGGCTGACTTGTGGGGCCGCCTGCTGTTGTTCTGCCTGCTGGCCATCTTTTCGTGCCGGCGCTTCTTCTTTTTTCGCTTCCGGCTCGGCCTGCTTCGTCTCGGCTGCCTCGGGCGCGGCCTTCTGCTCTTCTGCCTTCTGAGGCGCCGCTTCCTGTCCTCCGGTCTGTTCGTCGATGGTGCCGAGCACATCGCCGACCTTGACGTCCGTCCCTTCGGGCACTTCGATCCGTTCCAGGACGCCTGCATGTTTTGCGCCCACTTCGAGGTTGACCTTATCGGTCTCCAGCTCCACCAGCACATCGCCCACGTTCACGAAATCCCCCTCCTTCTTGAGCCAGGAAGCAACGGTCGCCTCCAGCACGGACTCTCCGAGTTCGGGCACCACGATCTTTGTCGCCATATTAACCTCTCTCCTTCACCACACTTTTAATCCGGGTTTCCTGGTCGAACCGGAAGGCCTGCTCGATTAATTCCTGCTGGTTGATCCGGTACATTGTCGAGGAGCCCTCCGCCGGGCTGGAACTCTCCGGCCGCCCGACGTAATGCAATTGCAAACGATCCTCGGCGAGAAGTCGTAAACGCGGCCGCAGGTAATTCCAGGCGCCCATGTTGAGCGGTTCTTCCTGGACCCAGATCAGGCGCTCCAGGTTGGGATATTCGCCGAGAAGATTTTCGATCTCTTCCTTCGGGAAGGGATACAGCTGCTCGACCCGGACGATCGCATCGTCATGGTTTTCCTTACGCAGGCTGCTGGTCACCAGGTCGACGTAGATGCGCCCGCTGCAGACGATGAGATTCTTTACATCCGTTCTCTTGCCGGGCAGATTCGGTTCGTCGATGATGGGCTGCCAGTTGCCGGTCGTGAATTCATTAGCGGGCGAAGCTGTCAGCGGGTGGCGCAGCAATCCCTTGGGAGTAAAGACGATCAACGGCAAGGGATCAGTCTCGAGCAGCAAGGCCTGCCGGCGCAGCAGATGGAAGTACTGCGCCGCGGTCGATGGGTAAGCAATGCGGACGTTGATCTCGGCCGCCAGCCCAAGGAACCGCTCGATGCGCGCGCTGGAATGATCCGGTCCCTGCCCCTCGTTCCCGTGAGGCAAGAGCAGTACCAGGGAAGGCGTGAGGCCCCATTTGGCGCGGCCCGAGAGCAGGAATTCGTCGATCACCGTCTGTGCGTTGTTAATGAAATCGCCGTACTGCGCCTCCCAGATGTCCAGCCGCTCGGGCGCGAGGATGTTATAGCCAACTTCGAACCCGATCGCCCCGGCTTCGCTCAAGGGACTGTTCAAGACCTCGAAAGAGGCGCCTGCCTGAGGAAAATTCTGCAGAGGAACATGCGCTCGATTGGTCTCCACATCGAAGAAGACGGCGTGGCGCTGGCTGAATGTGCCTCGCTCGGTATCCTGGCCGGTCAGCCGGATGGGAATCCTGTCTTCCAGGATCGTCGCAAAGGCTAATTCTTCGGCGGTGGCCCAATCGATCTTTGCCTTCTCTGGCTTGTCCAGTAGGGAACGCCGCCGTTCGACGGCCCGCTCCAATTTGGGGTTAAGATGAAAGTCTTCTGGAAAGTCCAACAGGGTGCGGTTCAGCTCCTTCAGCCGTTTGAGCGTGACTGTGGTCTTCACCTTTTGCGCGGCGCCGCGCGGAGGAGGGTGGGGGACGGGCTCGACCAGAGCCTTTTCGGCATCGAGCTGGTCGTTCGCCTCCTGCAAGCTGTTCAAGAATCCATGCAATAATTCCTCGGACTTTCCCTGTTCGATCAGTCCTTCTTTTTCGAGTTTATTTGCCCACAACTGCCGGACGCGCGGATGCTCATCGATCTTGCGATACATCACCGGCTGGGTGAAGCGCGGCTCATCGCCCTCGTTATGCCCGTAGCGGCGGTAGCCGATCAGGTTGATCACAAAATCCTTATGGAATTTATGGCGATAGGCGAACGCCGTGCGCGCGGCCTCGATGCAGGCCTGCGGGTCGTCCGCGTTGACATGGATCACGGGAATCTCGAATCCTTCCGCGATGTCGCTGGCATGCAGGCTGCTGCGCGATTCCTGCTCGGTGGCCGTAAAGCCCAATTGGTTGTTGGCGATCATGTGCACGGTGCCGCTGGTGACATAACCGGGGACGCGGGACAGGTTGAACGTTTCCGGGACGATGCCCTGCCCGGTAAAGGAAGCATCGCCGTGGATCAGGATGGGCAGCGATGCGTTGTCGAAATAGCGCGGCGGACCGGGCTCGTCCGCTTTGGTATTGGCGGCCCGGGCCATGCCCTGGATGACCGGGTCGATCTGCTCGAGATGGCTGGGGTTTGGCGGCATATGGATGAGCATGTCGATTTCCTTGCCCTCCTGCGGCGTCCGGTAGCCTCCCATGTGATATTTGACATCGCCAGTCCAGCCCAGCTCGTCCCAGGTGGTCGCGCGGCCCTTTGGATCACTGAACTCGGCCAGGATCTGGCTGTACGGCTTTCGGAGCACATGCGCAAGAACGTTCAACCGTCCGCGGTGCGCCATGCCGATCAGCGTGGCACAGATCCTCTCGCGGACCGCTGCCTCGATGAACTCATCCAGCATGGGAACGAGCATATCCAGCCCCTCGATGGAGAAGCGCGTCTTTCCGGGAAAGAGGCGATGAAGAAAAACCTCGAAGGCCTCGACCTGCGCCAATCGCTCCAGCAATTTTCTTTCATCCAGCGGCTGCTGATGCGGGCGGAAGCGACCGCTCTCGGCAGCCTGGTAGAGCCAATCTCGCTCCTCGGGAATACGGATGTGCCCGTAATCGTACCCGATGGTGCCGCAGTAGATCGCCCTCAACGTTTCAATCGCCTGATAGGCGTTGCCATCTCCCCGGACTTCCGGTACATTCAAAACATCGGCGGGTAAATTGATCAGGTCTTGCTTTTCCAGATCGTAAAACTCAAGGGTCAATAAGGGATTCTCAGCCGGTGCCTCTTCCAGCGGGTCCAGCCTGGCCGAGAGATAACCGTACAATCGAATCGCCTGGGCCAGGTTCGCGGCTCCGGTTAAGGAGCGCAGATCATGGGTGGAGGGCAGCGACGCAGGTTCTGCCCCGGGAGGCGTCCAGCCATCGAAGAGCTTCCGCGTCGACTCATCCACAGCCTTGGGATCCTGCTTGTACCGCTCATAGAGCTCAAGAATATATGCGAGATTAGGGCCATGAAATTCTTTTTCTAAAGCCATATCACAACTGTCCTCACTGTCCCTTGCCGATTGCTTGGGGGACATTCTTTTATAACGATGGAGCCTTGATGTTGTACTGGTGATTTCCGCCCGTTTCTTTTTTACCACAAATTGCCCGGTTCAAGCAATACCGCTTTCCGTGAGCCGCCTCAGGTCGCTCAGCGCGCTTTCGATTTCCTCCACGCTGACGGGCTGATCGTGATCGCGGTGTTTCAGCAGGCCCTCTCTTGCCTTTTGCACCGCGACTGCCCGGATGGCGACATTCCGCCTCATCGCCTCTTTGACAAGCTCCGCGCCCTGAGCATATCCAATGATCGGGTTGAGGGCGGTGACGACGATGGCATTCTTCGCCAGCCAGCCTTCCGCTTTTTCGCGATTGGCGGTCAGGCCCGTTACAGCCTTTTCCGTGAACGCCCCAACCGCGCCGATCGTAACCTGCATGGCTTCAAAAAGACTCTGCGCGATGACGGGCATCATGACATTCAATTCGAGCTGCCCGGCCTGCGCGCCCAAAGCTACAGTCGTGTCGCAGCCGACCACGTAGAACATCGCCATATCCAGCATCTCGGCCATGACCGGATTGACCTTGCCGGGCATGATGCTCGAGCCTGGCTGGACGGCCGGCAGGCGGATCTCGTCCAGTCCCGTCGAGGGGCCGGAAGCCAGAAGCCGGAAGTCATTGGCAATGCGGATCAGGGTCAGCGCCAGCGTGCGCAGGGAGGCTGAAAAATGGGCCGCATCCGCCATTGACTGCATGGATTCGAACAGGTTGTCTGACTTGTATAACTGGAGGCCCGTCAGCTCGGACAGCTTCTTCACCATCCGGGCATGATATTCCGGATGGGCGTTCAAACCGGACCCGACGGCCGTCCCGCCGATCCCCAAACGCCTCAATCCCTGCGCTGCCTCCCGGATCCGTTCCGCGTCGCGCTCGACCGCTTTGGCATACGCGCCGAATTCCTGTCCCAGCCGGACCGGCACCGCGTCCTGCAGATGTGTCCTGCCGGATTTGACGATGTCATCGAATTCCTGGGCTTTAGCGTTCAACGCACCTGTGAGATTTTTCAGTGTATTGAGCAGTTCGTCTAGCCGCCATAGACAGCCGAGGCGTATGGCGGTGGGGATGGTGTCGTTCGTCGACTGCGCCATGTTGACATGATCATTGGGATGGACAAGGTACTCCCCCGGTGTGCCGCCCATGATCTGTGTCGCCCGGTTTGCGATGACTTCATTGACATTCATGTTATGGCTGGTGCCCGCGCCGGCCTGGAACGGATCGACCACAAACTGCTCGTTCCATTTTCCATCGATGACTTCCTGCGCGGCCTGGATGATAGCATTCGCCCGCTCATCGTCAAGCAAACCCAGATCGCGGTGGACTTCGGCCGCGGCGCGCTTGATCGTCGCCATGGACCAGATGAATGCAGGCCGCGGCTTCAGCCCGGATATCTGAAAATTCTGTAAGGCGCGCTGTGTCTGCGCGCCATACAGAGCATCTTGCGGGACATGGACATCGCCGAGTGAATCATGTTCGATGCGTGTATTGGTGGTCATGCTTTCAGTCTATCACAATCTGAATTGGAAATTCAAGCCGATTTGATCACCTTGAAGAACAAATCGACGATCCGGGGATCAAAATACTTGCCAGATTGTTCCTTGATGTAGGCCAGGGCGTTTTCATCCGTCCAGGCGCGCCGATAGGGACGATTGGAGGTCAGTGCGTCCCAGACGTCCACTGTTGCGAACAAACGCGCGGCGAGGGGGATCTCCTCGCCCCTTAGGCCGCGGGGGTAGCCGCTGCCATCCCATTTCTCATGGTGGCAGTACGGGATATCGAGAGCGGGACGCAGGTATTCGACGGGATGCAGCATATCATAGGCGAGCTGCGGATGTTTGCGCATGATTGCCCACTCCTCCTTGGTCAGCTGATCAGGCTTATGCAATATGGAATCTGGCACGCCCAATTTTCCCATATCATGCAAGAGGGCGCCGCGGCGAACATGGATTAAATCTTCAGCGGCCATGCCGCTCGCCATGGCCATCCGCACGGTCAGCTCGGCCACCCGCCGGCTGTGACCTTCCGTCTCGTTGTCCCGCAGGTCCATGGCGCGTGACCAGCCTTCGATGGTCGCTTCGTAGGCGCTCAGAAGCAGGGTATGGGCCTCCTGAAGCTTGGCGCGTTCCTGTACGAGCTTGTGATACCGGTTGAGGCGCGTGATCCCATACACACGGGCGCGTAATTCATAACGGTCGAAAGGCTTGGAAATGAAATCATCGGCGCCGGCTTTCAAGGAATTGAGCAGTGATTCGCGGTCGTCCAGCGCGGTCAGGATAATGATGGGGATTTCTGCCACCTGGGGATCATTCCGAATGCGCTGGCAGACTTCAAAACCGGTCATACCCGGCATCATGACATCCAGCAGGATGACATCCGGTAAAAGAACCTTGGCCTTTTCGATTGCCTGCCAGCCATTTTCTGCCATCTCGAGCCGGTAGCCTTCGCCCTCCAGCACCGACTGGAGAGTTTCCCTTCCGGAATATTCATCGTCCACGATCAGAACTGTAGGCATACGCTTTTCCTTATGCGACTGTTAAGTCTAGTATTGGAGGAACAGGCAGTTTTCCACTTGCAGTGCCTCTGTACCGGCATGTCCGGCTACCCATCGCGGTCCACGAGGTGATATTTGACCGCCAGGCGCACCAGGCCCGCAAGATTTCGGACGTTCAGCTTTTCCATCAGCTTGGCGCGGTGCTTTTCAACTGTTTTTTCACTGATGACGAGCATTTCTGCGATCTCACTGCTCGTGTATTCCTCCGCGATCAATTGTAGGATCTCCTTCTCGCGCGGTGAGAGGTTGGAGAGCGGATTGCCGTCCATCCCGGCGGCGTATGGGTGAGGGACGCTTTCAACGATCTCAGAGATCGGGCTGCTCAGATAGGTCTGTCCATTGGACACGGCCCGGACTGCCCGGATCAATTCCTCGCTCACCGAAGATTTGAGGACGTAGCCCTTCACGCCGCACTGGAGGGCCTGATGCACCAGTCCCTCATCAGAATACATCGAGAGCAGGAGGATGTTCGTGGGAAGTTTCAGCTCACGAATTTTTTCAGCAGCCTGGATGCCGTTCATGCGCGGCATCATGATATCCATAATCAGGACATCCGGTTTTAGACTTTTGGTCATTTCGACCGCTTCCTGTCCATTGTCAGCTTCGGCCAGGATATTGACATCCCCCGACTTCTCCAGCAGAGCGCGAATGCCGGCCCTCACCAGTAAATGGTCCTCAGCGATCAGCACGCGGATCATATCAGCTTTTGGGCTTCACGGTTGGATAAGGGAAACTGTGCTGACAGGATGGTGCCATGTTTCGGCGTGGAGCTGATGCTGAGTTTTCCTCCTGCAACCGTCAATCTTTCCTGCAGGCCGGCCAGGCCAATTCCATTCGAAGGCTTTTCTCCCCTGACGAATCCATGGCCGTTATCCTGGACCGTCAGGGTGATCATCTGATCCTCCATGCCCAATTCCACCCAGACCTGGCTGGCCTGCGCGTGCTTGACGATATTGGTCAGGGCCTCCTGCAAGACGCGGTAAAGTGTGATGTTGTAGATATCCGGGAGCAGGGGCAGGGATGGATCTGTCTCGAACACCACGGGCAAATTGGTCCGGCGGGTAAACTCGGTGCAATACGTTTGCATGGCCAGTTTCAGTCCGAGTGTGTCGAGGACAGGCGGGCGTAAATCCTTGGCGAGACGGCGGATCTTCCCGAGGATCTCATAGGACTGATCATAAAGGGCCTGCAGGTGCTCGAACAATTCCGTCCCCGGGCTCGATAGGTCCTCCTGCAGGGTACGCAGGGCAAGCAAATGGGTGGTGAGCGCCTGTCCGAGATCATCGTGGAGCTCGCGCGAGATGCGCTGGCGTTCCTCTTCCTGGGCGGCAATGACACGCTCCGCCATCCTGCTCAGGTTTTCGCGTTGATCCATCAAGGTGTGGTAGCGGTTCAAGCGGGTGATCGTGCGCACCCGCGCGACCAGCTCCTGACGATCCACCGGTTTGGTGAGAAAATCGTCGGCCCCAGCTTCGATTCCCTGCAGAAGGGATTCGCGATCATCCAGGGCCGTAAGAATGAGGATCGGCACTTCGGCAACCAAGGGCATGGCCCGGATGCGGCGACACACCTCGAACCCGTCCATCCCGGGCATCATCACATCCAGCAGAACAAGGTCCGGCTGGGCGTGAGCGATGATTCGAAGCGCCTGGAATCCATCCTTGGCGATCTCCAGGCGGTGATCCTGGCTTTCGAGCATAGCGATCAGGGTTTCCCGGGCGCTCGGGTCGTCGTCTACGATTAATATCGTACTCATCGGGCGTTGACCTCCTCCTCGTTTTCGAGGAAACGCTGAATGGTCTTGACGAGCTCCTTCAGGTTGACGGGCTTGCTCATGTAATCATTCATCCCGGCGTTGATACAACGCTCGCGATCACTCGGCATGGCAAGGGCTGTCAGGGCAATAATCGGCGTGGCTTCGAAATCGGGTTCGCTCCGGAGTCTGCGCGTGGCCTCGAGGCCATCCATACGGGGCATCATCACGTCCATCAAGATCAAATCTGGGTGAATGAGCTGAGCCTGGGTAATCCCTTCGACACCATCCTTGGCGATGACGACCTC
>DASTFG010000263.1:0-17583 GCA_035708785.1 Anaerolineales bacterium | reverse complement strand
GTTTTTGTTCAAAACGATTTCGGTTCCTCTTGGAATAGCGCTGCTTCTGGCAGCGCTATTCTTCGATGGAGGCTCTGCAGATTCAAATAGGGCCCAGGTTGAAGCAACGGCCACACCGGATCGCCTGGCTAAGCCGACCCTGCCTGTCTCTCCTTCCCAGGCAGACCTGGGCGCGCAGGTGTACTGGCTTTCCTGCCTGCCTTGCCACGGCGATAAGGGGCAGGGGCTGACTGATGAGTTTCGCACGACCTATCCGCCGGAGGAACAATACTGCTGGGAGCGCGGCTGTCACGGCGAGAATCCCTATGAGGCCGGTTTTACCCTGCCTATGCAGATTCCCGCTCTGATCGGAGAGGGCACTTTGACCAAATTCTCGGATGCCGCCCAATTCAATTCCTATATTCGGGCCACGATGCCTTTTTGGAAACCGGGCCTGCTCACGGAAGAAGAGTCCTGGCAGGTGACAGCCTTCCTTCTGAGGGCAAACGGACTTTGGGATGATTCAAGAGAGCTGGATGCATCCAATGCAAGTGAAGTGATCGTTTCGCGCCAGGCGCAGACGCCGGTCCCCACGCCGGGACAATCCCAGGCGTCAACTGCAAATGGAGGGAATGTCTGGATGATCCTGGTTGCCCTTGTTGGGTTGGTCTCTGTCTTACTGCTTGTGGTTAAGAAATCTGGCAATACGGGTACCACTTAACGCCGCTTCCAGTTAGGGGCACTTCCAATTGCATCCCCCTGAAGTGTTGTTCATACCAGTTCTGGAGAACTGTTTTTTGCGATTCTGCTGCCAATATATGCTCTCTGCTAGAGTATTGCAATTGACTCACCTCAAGAATTAGGTATAATTCTATTGCTTGGCACGCTAGGACATAGAAAACTATGTTCTAATACTCCATTGTCATAAAGGAAGAGATAATGCCCGGCTCCATTCTTGATGTGCAAGGGCTTGAAGTGGCTTTTAAGACTCCAGACGGGGGGAGAGATGCATTCAACGACATTTCATTTAGCTTAACTGTAGGCCAAACCTTTAACGCAGTTGGAGAAGGTGATATTCAGGCACCGTGCACGAGGGTTCCTGTTGTCTTTTACGCGGCGCGCCCCCATTGAAAGGGGGCCTGAATTCAGAATCATATATTCTCTCAGTGAGAAAGGAGGTGATACCATCCAAGAGCGGATTGAAATGAACACTCTGTGTTTGCAAGATAATTCCTAATCACCTGTGAGGAGAAGTAATATGCGTAAACTAATCATGACCCTCAGTATCCTGGTCACATTGAGCCTTGTAATGGCTGCATGTGCACCGCAGCCCCCTGCGACGGACGCCCCGGTCCAGCCGACGGCTGCAGAGCCTACGGCAACGGAGGCACCCACAGAGGCGCCTACTGAGGAACCAACCCCAACTCCAGCGCCGACGACCCGCCGTGGCGGCTGGCTGGACGAGATCGTTGTCTCGATCGTTGGAGCCGATTCGGCTGTAACCCAGCTCGAGGCTGGCGCGATCGACCTGTACGGAACCGGTCTGGCGTCCAGCGACCTCCCGGCGATTGAGGCTGCCGGCCTCAATAAATCGGTCGAGATTGGCGGTACCTTCTACGAGATTACCTACAATCCCTATGGTCCCACCTTCGATGGCACCGGAGGGCTGAACCCCTTCAGCAGCCAGCGGATCCGCGAAGCCATGAACTGGCTGGTCGACCGCGACTTCATCAACCAGGAAGTGTATGCCGGCGGCGGGCTGCCGAAGTTCTTCTCGATCGTCACCAATTACCCGGACTATGCCAACCTGGCGGATGTGGCGCGCAGCCTCGAGGCCAAGTATGCCTACAATCCGGATATGGCGAATGAAGTCATCACCGAAGAGATGGAAGCCCTGGGCGCCGAGCTGGTGGACGGCGTCTGGAACTTCAACGGCGAGCCCGTCACGCTCATCTTCCTGATCCGCAACGACCATGACGGCACGCGCGTGCCGGTGGGCGACGACGTCGCCAACCAGCTTGAGACCGTTGGTTTCACCGTAGACCGCCAGTACATGACCTCTTCGGAGGCCTCCCCGCTCTGGGTGGGCGGTAATGTTGCCGACGGCCTGTGGCACCTGTACACTGGCGCCTGGGGCGCAACCGTGATCGACCGCGATCAGGGCGACAACTTCCAGTTCTACTCCACGCCGCAGAGCGCCTACAGCTTCACCACGCTGTGGCAGGCTTACGATTGCGGTGAGGAATTCAACACTCTGGCTGACGATCTGGCCTTCAACCGCTTCGGCAGCCTGGAGGAGCGCCGCGATGCCTTCGCCAGTGCCCTCGAAATGGATATTGCATGTGGGCTGCGCACCTGGTTGATCGACGGGGCCAGCTACGCTCCCTACAGCACGGATGTCGAGGTGACCTACGATATCGCGGCCGGCATTGGCAATGGCGCCTTGTGGCCCTACACCGTCCGTTTTGTCGACCAGGAGGGCGGCACACTGAACTTTGGCCAGCCCGATAACCTCGTCGATCCCTGGAACCCGATCGCCGGCTCCAACTGGTCCTACGATGGCTCGGTCCAGCGTGCGACACAATCCTATGGCATCGTATTCGATCCGCACACCGGCCTGACCTGGCCGCAGCGCATCGAGCGGGCCGAAGTCACAGTGCAGGAAGGCCTGCCTGTCGCCCAGACCCTCGACTGGCTGACGCTCGACTTTGAGGCGGAGATCGCGGTGCCCGAGGATGCCTGGGTGGATTGGGATGCCGCGAACCAGGTCTTCATCACCGCGGCCGAGAAATTCCCCGAGGGCACCACCGCTCAGACCAAGAGCGTGGTCTACTACCCGGCGGATCTGTACGAGACTGTCAAATGGCACGATGGCAGCGCTTTCTCCCCGGCCGACGTGGTAATGGCGATGATCATGCTCTTCGATCCCGGCACGCAAGGCAGCGCCATCTTCGATGAGTCGCAGGTTTCCACACTGGAGTCTTTCCTGTCCGTCTTCAAGGGCTTCAAGATCGTTTCCACCGACCCGCTGGTGATCGAATACTATCAAGACGGCTTTCAGCTGGATGCCGAGATCAACGTCACCACCCTGTGGCCGGGATCGACGTATCCATACGGCGAGGCCCCCTGGCATACCATTGCCATTGGCAACCTTGCTGAGGCCAACGGCGACCTGGCCTACTCGGCCGATAAGGCGGACACTGCAGAAATCGAGTGGATGAGCTTCATTGCCGGTCCAAGCCTCGAGATCCTGGCCGGGCACCTCGAGACAGCCGCCGCGGAGTCGCATATCCCCTACGAGGCGACCCTGAGCCAGTACATCACCGCCGAAGAGGCGTCCGAGCGCTACGCCAACCTGCAAGCTTTCTATGGCGAGAACAACAATTTCTGGGTCGGTACGGGCCCGTACTACGTGGCTGAAGTCTTCCCGACCGAGGAGATCATCTCGCTCAGGCACTTCGCCGACTTCCCAGACCTGGCCGACCGCTGGGCACAATTCGCAGAGCCCAGGATTGCCGACGTGGAGATCGACGGTCCCGGACAGGTGACCATTGGTCAGGAAGCTACCTTTGATGTCTTCGTGACATTCGAGGGTCAGCCCTACCCGGCAGCCGACATCACCGAAGTTAAGTACCTGGTCTACGACGCCACGGGTGCGGTCGTCGCGACTGGCACCGCTACCGAGGCTGCTGATGGACAGTACACCGTCACGCTCCCGGCCGACGTCAGCGCCGACCTGGAGGCAGGCGCCAACCGGCTCGAGGTGGCTGTCATCCCATCCGTTGTGGCCATTCCGACATTCCAATCTCTGGAGTTCGTGACTGCGCCATAGGGCCGTAACGAATAAGTCTGTTTGTGATGGTAGGGGCAAGGGTGTTTTGCCTCCCTTGCCCCTATCCCTAACTTTGTGAGGTGCGTATGACTACCTTGACAGAAGCCCAGGGCACTCAGCCTGTTGTCAGCAAAGGGCCCACCAGCACGTGGGTCCGCGTGCTGCAATATTCGGGCGTCCGGCTGATCACCCTGTTTGTGACAATCGTCATCGCAGTCTATTTGACGATCATGATCGCCAATATGGGCGGCCATGTGGATAACATCATGCGCAGCGAGATCCGCGAGCGCGTTGCCGTGCAGGTAGTCAACAACCCTGCCAACCGGAACCTTGATGCGGCTGCGCGCAACAAACTGGTGCTCGACCGGATCGCGCTGGAGGAAAAGCGCCTGGGGCTGGATCAGCCTCTAGCGATCCGAAATTTCCGCTACCTCTCCAACGCCCTGACGCTCCAGCTGGGACGAGCAATCAATATGTCCAGTGATAGCGGCTCAAAGACGGTGCGCCTGATCATCCTCGAGCGTCTGCCGGCGACACTCTTGCTGATGGGAACGGCTAACCTGATCCTGTTCTTCAGTGCAATCTTTTTTGCCCTTTCCCTTTCCAGGAATTACGGCAGCCTCTGGGATAAGGCGGTCATTGCATTCTCGCCGACCTCCTCTGCCCCGGCCTGGTTCTATGGAATCTTCCTGATTTTGATCTTTGCCGCGGTGCTGAAGATCCTGCCCTTCGGGGGTATGATCGACGCGCCGCCCCCCCGGAATTCGGTCGAGTACGCCTTGAGCGTTTTGAAACACCTGATCCTGCCTGCTTCGGCCTTGATCCTTGGCTCTCTCTTCCTGAGCATCTACAACTGGCGCACGTTCTTCCTGATCTACTCGAGTGAAGATTACGTGGAAATGGCCAAAGCGAAGGGCCTGCCCGCCCGCGACATCGAGCGCCGCTATATTCTGCGTCCGACGCTCCCGACCATTATCACGAATTTTGCCCTGCTGCTGATCGGTCTGTGGACGGGTGCGATCATCACCGAGACGGTCTTCCTCTGGCCAGGGTTGGGACGGACGTACTTCCGGGCCATCGGTTTCTATGACGTCCCGGTCATCGTAGGATTATCCATCATATACGCGTATCTTCTGGCAATGACCGTCTTCCTGCTGGATTTTGTGTATGCGCTGGTCGATCCACGTGTGAAAATCGGCGGAAACCGGGGGACAGCATGAATGCATTGAGAAGAAGTTACCGGGAAATCCTGAAATATCCATCTGCAATTATCGGGTTGGTGATCATCCTGGCGCTGATGGGTGTCGCCGCATATGCGCTGATCACGATCCCTTACGAGGAGGCCGTCCGGTTGTGGCGGAGTGGGGACGATGTCTGGTATGCCAATCCCCAGTATGCCCCACCCGCATGGACGAATTATTTCACCCCTAAGAAACTGCCGGCTTCCTTCGCCCTGAATACAGCGGACGCCGAGGAGGAGGAGGCTGTGACGAAGGAGGTCATATTGGGTGACCAGAATACCAGCCGCACCAATATTACCTATACCTTCGATTACGACTATGACGAATTCCCCCAGGAGATATCGCTCTTTTTCAGGACAACGTACGATGTCAAACAGCCGTTTGTCTCGGTTTTGTTGATTACGCCGGATGGCAGGGAAGTACGGGTTGGCGATTTCGGGGTAAACAGGAGACAGACCTATCGCCTGTCACAGGACGCCAAGCTGCAGCGCCGGCTTGGCGGTCTGCCGCCCATGCAGGGCTTGTTTACCAATCCAGACTCACCGAGTTCAGCACCCATTAAGGGAACATACCAGCTTGTCGTCAATGGCGTCTCCTTCGAGCAGGACTCAAGCATCGATGCCGAGATGGCCCTTTACGGACAGGTCTATGGCTGGGCCGGGACCGACCACCTGCGGCGCGATCTCGGAGTGGCGCTGCTCTACGGGGCGCCAATTGCCCTGGCCTTTGGCCTATTGGCAGCCCTGGGGACATCAGTGCTGACCATGATCATTGCCGCGGTCGGCGCCTGGTATGGCGGCTGGGTGGATGAACTGATCCAGCGCATCACAGAAGTCAACCTGGTCCTGCCTTTCCTGGCAATTCTGATCATGGTGGGCACCTTTTACTCACGCAGCATCTGGACGATCCTGGGGGTCACCATTTTGCTGAGCATATTTACCGGTGCGATCAAAGGATATCGGGCGATCTTCCTTCAAGTGAAAGAGTCGCCTTATATCGAGGCCGCCCGAGCCTATGGAGCCAGCAATACGCGCGTCATATTCCAGTATCTTATCCCCCGCATGATCCCGCTGCTCATCCCGGGCCTGGTCTCTGCGGTACCTGCGTTCGTATTCCTGGAAGCCTCGCTGGCAGTCCTCGGGCTTGGCGATCCTTCCCTGCCGACCTGGGGAAAGCTGATCAACGATGCATGGGTGAATGCGGCCCTGTACAAAGGCTACTATTACTGGATCCTGCAGCCCGCCGTGCTGCTGATGATCACCGGGCTGGGTTTTGCGATGCTTGGTTTTGCCCTGGATCGCGTCTTCAATCCAAGACTTAGGGGTATATAGAACCGGTGGCACACAACAACCACAAACTTCTCCGCATCGAAGATCTGGTCTTGCATTTCAAAACGACTCAGGGTACCGTCCAGGCGGTGGATGGGGTGGACTTTGAGCTGGCTCACAACCGCGCGGTCGTCATCCTGGGCGAATCCGGCTGCGGCAAGAGTTCGCTTGCAAAAGCCATTCTGCGGCTTCTGCCTCGTAACGTGAAGACGTATTCCGGGCATGTGTACCTGGAAGGCAGGGACGTGATGGCCCTAAGTGAGGAATAGTTACGGCATAATATCCGCTGGGTGGGTATTTCCATGGTTCCCCAGGCGGCGATGAATGCGTTGAACCCCGTCATCAAGGTAGGTGAGCAGGTGGCTGAACCCGCCTCGATCCACCTCGGGGTAGACAAGGTAGGCGCCGTGTCGCTGGTCAAGAAGATGTTCCAGCACGTCGGTGTTCCCGAAGATTTCATCGTCCGCTATCCGTTCGAGTTGAGCGGCGGGATGCGCCAGCGGGTCGCCATCGCCATGTCGCTTGTCACTTCTCCGAACCTGATCATCCTGGACGAGCCGACTTCGGCCCTGGATGTCTTAACGCAGGCAAGTATTTTCAATGTCCTCAAGCGGTTGAAGGCCGAGTTAGGCATCAGCTTCATCCTGATTACACACGATATTGCCACGTCCAGCGAATTGGCTGACGAAGTCGCCGTGATGTATGCCGGGCAGATTGTCGAGGTCAGCGATGCCTATCATTTCTTTGATAAGCCCCTCCACCCTTATTCCCAAAAGCTCATGGCCAGTGTCCCAAGACTGCATGGCGTGAAAGAGCCTGAATTCATCAGTGGCAGGCCGCCCAGTCTGATTGCCCTGCCGAAGGGCTGCCGTTTCAAGGATCGTTGTCCATTTCGCTTCGAGAAATGTGATGAGGATCCGCCCATGTTCAACAAAGAGGGCCGCCTGGTAAGATGCTGGTTATACGAGTGAGCAGGAGTATGGATTATGGTTTCTGAGACAACTACGCCGGCTTTGGAACAGACTGAAAAAAACGACCAGGCCAGAAAAGTTATCTTATCAATTCGCGACATGCGGGTCTGGTTTGAACTGCGGCGTTTCGGGTTTGGTCATGCGGGATATGTAAAGGCTGTGGACGGTGTGTCCTTTGACGTTCATGAAAGTGAGACGATCGCCGTGGTTGGCGAAAGCGGTTGCGGAAAATCCAGCCTGATGAAAACCATCCTCGGCCTTCACAAGCCGACCCAGGGAAAAGTGATCTTCGACGGCAAGGACCTTTCCGAGCTCGATACCAAAGGCATGCATTGGTATCGCTCTCACGTAGGGTATGTGCAGCAGGATCCATACGGGGCACTGCCTCCTTTCATGAATATTCAGAGGATTCTGGAGGAGCCGTTGATCATCGGCGGTGTCAAGGATAAGGAAGCACGCCTCCAGCGCATTCACAAGGCCATGGATGAAGTCAAAATGACGCCGGTGGAGGATTTCCTGCAGAAATATCCGCACATGCTCAGCGGCGGACAGCAGCAGCGTGTGGTCATTGCCCGCGCCATGATCATGGAGCCCAAACTTTTGGTCGCCGATGAGCCCGTCTCCATGCTGGATGCTTCAGTCCGTGTGGAAATCCTCAAGCTTCTAAAAGGCTTGCAAGAAACTCATAATCTTTCCGTCATCTATATCACTCATGATTTGTCCACAGTGAGTTACTTTTCGGAACGCATTTTTGTCATGTACGCAGGGAATCTAATCGAGAAGGCCAATGTCCGCCAGGTCCTGGATAATCCGCTTCATCCATACACAAAGGCTTTGCTCACCGGCACCTCTGAGCCGGATGCGAGAAACGCGGAGACTTTCAAGGAGATCCCACCGGGCGAACCGCCCAGCCTGGTCAACCCACCGACAGGCTGCCGCTTCCACCCACGCTGCCCCAGTTTCATGCCTGGTATCTGTGATGTGAAATTTCCGCCGGATTTTGAACCGGAACCCGGTCACAGTGCCGCCTGCTGGTTGTACGAATAATGTTTCAAATACCACCCTGGGGACTGATATTGCTTGGAGTCCTTTTCATGCTGACGGGCACGGTCCTCCCGTTTCTGATGGTCATTCGGCTTCTCCCGTCGACCTTCTTCCTGAATTTCTTCTCCTATGGCATTTCGGTGGTCGGTTTGTTCATCGGTGTCATTGGAGTTTCGCTTTACGTTCGGGGGAGCGGGAAGTAAATTGCCGGTCCAGCTTGTGAAAACTATCGTGATGCGATAGGATTCGGGTTGCAAGACCCGAATCTTTTTTTCAAGGAGTAATTCATGTCAACGATAAAGGCTGGGTATCGTAAAATCATCATTTGCCTGATCCTTGCACTGGGCCTTCCGGCCTGCGCGCCTCAGGTGACTGATATTCCCACTGTTCCTGAAACTCCTGAAACCCCGGCTTCGACGCTTTCCCCTGAAGTCACGCCAACGCCGGATCTGCGTTCATTGACGATCTGTCTCGGCGAGGAGCCAAACACGCTCTACCCGCATGGCAATTTGAATTCCGCGGCGCGCAGTGTTCTATCCGCTATCTATGATGGCCCGCTGGATGTCGTCGAATACCAATATGAATCGATCATTCTGGAGAAGGTCCCGAGTCTTGAGGACGGCGATGCACAGCTGAGCCCGATCACCGTGACAGCCGGCACGGAGGTCGTGAATGCGAGCGGGGACCTTGTCCTTCTCAGCGCAGGGACTCGGGTGCGGCCCAGCGGATGCCGCAGTGATGATTGTGTAGTCACGTATGACGGGTCTACTGCCTTGCAGATGGATCAGCTCGTTGTGACCTTCACCTTGCTCGAAGGGCTGATGTGGTCCGATGGTGAGCCCCTCACAGCAAGTGATTCAGTTTATTCCTTTCAGCTGGCATCTGACGAAGCAACGCCGGTTTCAAAGTTCCTCATAGACCGCACCCAGACCTACGAAGCCGCCGACGATCAAACCGTCCAGTGGTGGGGTAAGCCCGGCTTTATCGACCCCGATTACTATACCAATTTCTGGCTGCCTCTGCCCGAACACCTGTGGAGCCAGTTTACACCTGCTCAACTCTTGCAGGAAGAGATTTCCTCACGGATGCCCATCGGGTGGGGGCCCTATATCATCGACGAATGGGAAGCCGGCGAGAGACTGCATTTCATTAAGAACCTCAATTACTTCCGGGCAGACAGCGAACTGCCAAACTTCGACGAGTTGACCTTCCTCATGGTTCCAGACACCAATCAGGCACTGACTGCACTCCTGGATGGGACGTGTGATGTGCTCGATCCTTCCATTCGCCTTGACGGGCAGGTGGGATTGCTCCAGCAGATGCAGACAGACGGTCAGGCGAAGCTGCTGACCGCGCAGACCATGACCATGGAATGGCTTGGGATCGGGATCGTCCCGGCCGCTTATGACGACGGCTACGATGCGACAGAGCATGGCGACCGTCCGGATATCTTTGCGGATGAGCGTACACGCCAGGCGATTGCCTTATGCCTGGACCGCCAGAAAGTAGTGGATACGGTTCTCTTTGGTCTTTCACAGGTGCCCAACAGCTATATCCCCTCAGACCATCCGTTGTATAACGCCAGTATCCAGACCTATGAGTTCAACCCGGCCGCGGGCAATCAGCTCCTTGAGCAGGCGGGCTGGCTCGATCACGATAATGATCCTTCCACGCCTCGCCAGGCAGCGCGGGTCCCAAACGTACGCGTCGAAACCTCACTTGTGCTGAATTACCTCACGACTTCCGCCACCCAGCGTCATCAGGTCGCGGACATACTGACGCAATCTCTTGGCCAGTGTGGCATTGGTTTGAATCCGGTTTATTACAGCGCGGTGGACTTCTATGCCCAGGGTCCGGAGGGGCCGCTCTTCGGTCGCCAGTTTGACCTGGCCGAGTACGCGATCGGCGTAAACAGTCTTGAACCTCAGTGCAGCTGGTTCACCACTTCGCAAATCCCATCCGAGGAGAATCAGTGGATCGGCACGAACGTGAGCGGTTATCAGAACGCGGATTTCGATGCCGCCTGTGAGACGGCACTTCAATCGGTTTCCACGGATCCCGAATATGCCGCCCACCAGGAAGCGCAGGCGATCTTCGCTTCCGATCTTCCCTCCATCCCGCTTTACCTGCGCCTCAAGGTTGCCGCAGCTCGCCCGGATTTTTGTGGCTTTACTCTGGACCCCTCCTCTGCCTCCCCGCTGGCAGATATTGAATCATTCGATTATGCCGAAGGATGCGGACCTTGAGTCGAATTTTTGCTATAATGCCTTCATTCTAGACACTGGAGCTTTTTGTAATGAATAACAACAGACCTTTACTGGAAGTCAAAGGACTCAAGACTTACTTTTATACGGAAGACGGTATTGTGCGCGCGGTGGATGGTGTGTCCTTTGAAGTCTATCCGGGTGAGGTGTTGGGTCTGGTGGGCGAATCCGGCTGTGGAAAAAGCGTAACGTCACTCTCGATCATGCGCCTGATTGCCAAGCCGGGCCGAGTGGATGCGGGAGAGATTTTACTGGATGGAGAAAACCTGCTCGATTTGCCTGAAGATGAAATGATCAAAGTACGCGGCAATCGCATCTCCATGATCTTTCAACAGCCGCAGACTGCGCTGAATCCCGTATTTAAGGTCGGCGATCAGCTGAGCGAGGTGTTGAGCGTTCATCAGGACCTCGGGAAAGAGGCAGGCCACAAGCGTGCGGTGGCTTTGCTCAGGATGGTTGGTGTACCCGACCCTGAGCGGCGCGTGGATTCGTATCCGCATGAGTTGTCAGGCGGCATGGCACAACGCGTCATGATCGCCATGGCGCTCGCCTGCGTGCCCGAGTTGTTGATCGCCGATGAGCCGACCACCGCGCTGGATGTCACGATCCAGGCGCAGATCCTTGATCTGATGCGTGACCTGCGTCGAGATATGGGTACATCGGTCATCCTGATCACCCATGACCTGGGCATCGTTGCCGAGATGGCCGAGCGTGTAGCGGTGATGTATGCGGGCGAGATCGTTGAGCAAACGGATGTCAACTCTTTGTTCGATGAGCCTCTGCATCCTTACACACAGGGTTTGATCGGCTCTATCCCGGTTCTTGGTGAGATCAGGGAAAAGCTGGCCGTGATCCCGGGCTCCGTTCCCAACCTCATCAATTTGCCGCCGGGCTGCCGGTTCGCACCGCGCTGCCAGGCGCGCATCAAGTACGCCTGTGATATCTGTGCCGAGGTGAAACCTGAGCTCGAAGAGGTCAAACCCGGGCACTCTGTGCGCTGCTGGCTATATCAGGACGCAGAGGGACATGTCGCGCCGCTCAAGGTCAGTTAGAACAATCCCCTCGATGGAGCATTGAACATGCAAACAGGAAACAGCCATAAAGGGGAAATCCTCGTCGAAGTCGACAACCTTGTCAAGTATTTTCCGGTGCGCGCCGGCCTGCTGCAGCGCGTGGTCAATCACCTCAAGGCAGTGGACGATGTCAGCTTTGTTGTGAAAAAAGGGGAGACGCTGGGTCTGGTCGGGGAATCGGGCTGCGGCAAAACCACGGTGGGGCGCTCCATGCTCCGGTTGATCGAGCCAACCTCAGGCAGAGTAGAGTTCGATGGTAAGGATGTGCTTTCGCTCAAGGCGCGGGAGCTAAAGACTGTCCGCCGGGACATGCAGATCATCTTCCAGGATCCGTATGCCTCGCTCGATCCGCGCCTGCCGATTGGCGAATCCGTGATGGAAGGTTTGAACATTCATGGGATCGGCACGCCGAAAGAACGTGTAGATATCATGCATGAAACTCTTAAGAAGGTGGGCCTGGAGGATTACCATGCCCGGCGTTTCCCGCATGAATTCTCCGGTGGGCAGCGCCAGCGGATTGGCATTGCGCGCGCGCTGGCTCTCCGCCCGCGGTTCATTATCTGTGACGAGCCGGTCTCGGCGTTGGATGTGTCCATACAGTCGCAGGTGCTGAATATTTTGAAGGACTTGCAGACGGAATTTGGACTGACGTATTTGTTCATCGCTCACAATCTCTCTGTGGTCGAGCATGTCTCCGACCGCGTCGCCGTGATGTATCTGGGCAAGATCGTCGAGCTGACCACCCGCGAGGAGTTATTCCGTAACCCGTTGCATCCGTACACCCAGGCGCTCATGTCTGCCATTCCCATCCCCAATCCTCGCCTGAAGAGGCAGCGCATTATCTTGAAAGGCGATGTGCCCAGCCCGGTCAACCCGCCGCAGGGCTGCCGCTTTCATCCGCGTTGCCCGGTGGCAATTGAGAAGTGCTCACACGAAGTACCCCCATTGCTCGAGGTCAGCCCGGAGCATTGGGTGGCCTGCTGGCTCGCATATTGAGCAGGAAAAGAGAGGATTCTCAGATGGCAGCTCAATGTGTTCTTCTCGTTGACGACCAGCGTGATATCGTCCGCCTGCTCCATTCAGCCCTGCAGGCGCTCGGTCATGAGCTGGATATCATCGATGCGCCCTCCGGTGAGGAGGCCCTGCTCGAAGCCTCGCGCCGCAAAATCGATCTGCTTGTGGCTGATTACCGCTTGCCCGGCATCTCAGGGGTCGAGATGCTGCGCAAGATTCGCGCCCGGAACGCCGATCTGAAAGTAATCTTTATCTCCGGCGTGACGGAACGCAGGGCGCGCGAGGAGATGCTTGGGGCGGGCGCAGTCGCCATGTTCGAGAAGCCTATCCCGATGGCGGATTTTCTGGATGCCGTCGAGCGCAGTCTGGGCCTGGTTCGCACGATCTTCCCCCCTGAAATGGGCGCAGCAACCGAGGAACATCGCCAGAATTTGTCCGAGTTGCTGGCCGGCTTTCGCCAAAGGATCGGCGCCGACGCGGTCTTTTTGATCAGCGACCGGGCCCGCGTGCTGGTACGCGCCGGGGATCTGTACGACAGCAGCATGGAGGTTTCCCTGCTCTCGGCCCTGATGGCCATCTATGGTGCGGGCCTGAAAGTTTCTCGCTTTATCCGCCAGGAACATCCCGAAAACTACCATGTCTTTCGCGGCGAGGATCATGATCTGATCCTGATCCCGGTCGATTCCTCTCATGCCTTATTGCTGGCCGGTAAGGATCTTGCGAAGGCGGACCATATTCTGAAGACGATGGAGGGACTGCTCTTTGTACGCGCCGACATCGAGAATATCCTCCAATCGCTGGGGGTGGCGCCTCTGAGCATCTTGAGGGAATCGATTGCTCCTGAGCAGGAGGCGCCTTCCCGGACGGATCGGCCCGAACCTGAAGTGGATCTCGATGCTTTGTTCGCCTCCGCCGAGGCAAATTCAAAAGTCAAGGACGTCGATGCCTTCTGGGATGAAGCGGTTGAGAAGGCCAGCAGCATGCCCACCAACCCCGATGTAATCTCCTATGAGGAGGCGCGCAAGCTGGGCCTGACTCCCAGAAAGGGAACCGGCGGTCTGACCGGGCCGCTCAAAAAGAAGTGATATCCTTAGGGTCTGTGATACAATTGCGTCCGCACTGGGGCGTGGTGCAAGGGTAGCACACCAGCCTTTGGAGCTGTGGATCTTGGTTCGAATCCAGGCGCCCCAGCCTTGACCCTTACAGGCATCCCGCTGCGGCGGGGCTTATTTTCTACAGGTACTGCGCAACTTCCAATCGTCATTCGCAGTTTTCAAGAAGGCACTGGAGCCATCGAGATGTCTCGCAGGAAGCATTAGACGGGCTTCGCCTGCACCGGCGCAAGGTAAGGTGTGCAGGTAAGCCTGTTTTCTGTCCGTAGGAGTTGTTCATGAAAGTGACTGCAGTTGTATTGGCCGCGGGCCAGGGCACACGGATGAAGTCTGACCTGCCCAAAGTATTGCACCCATTGTGCGGCAAACCGATGTTATGGCATGTGCTCGAAGCCTTGCAGGAGGCCGCCACCGAAAAGCCGGTTGTGATCGTAGGCCACGGCGCGGAAGAAGTAAAGAATTACCTGGGCGACCGCGCCGAGTGCGTCTTACAGGAACCCCAGCTTGGCACCGGACATGCGGCGATGCAGGCCGAATCCCTGCTGAAGGGCAAAACGGATTATGTGATCGTTACGTACGCAGACATGCCTCTGCTGCGCGGCGAAACGTTCAAACGACTCCTCGAAACACAGCGCCTCAACCCCGGCCCCTTCACCCTGCTGACCGTGATCGCGGACGACCCGCGCGGCTTCGGGCGCATCGTGCGCAGAGCCGATGGCACCGTTGAAGCAATCGTCGAGGAATATGTTGCCACCTCGGAACAGCAAAAGATCAGGGAGTTGAACGTCGGCGCGTACTGTTTCAAAGCGGACTGGTTGTGGAACGCGCTGCACCGCATCGAGAAGAATCCCAAAAAAGGTGAATATTATCTAACCGATATCGTTGAAGTTGCAGTGAGGGATAACTTGCCCGTGCAGGCCGTCGTGCACGATGACTTTATCGAAACGATCGGCATCAATTCGCGCGTCCATTTGAGCGAGGCAGAGGCTGCAATGCGCGTGCGCATCCATCGAGAGCATATGCTCAATGGCGTGAGCATGATGGATCCCTCGTCGACGTATATCGATGTCGGCGTGAAGATTGGCCGGGACACGACGATCCTGCCAAACACCTACCTGCATGGAAACACCCAGATCGGCGAAGCGAATATCATCGGTCCGAACACCATTATTCGCGAGTCGAGAATGGGGAATCGATGCAGAGTACTGGCCTCCGTCATGGAAGGCGCAGTCCTCGAAGATGATGTGGATATCGGTCCCTTTGCCCGCCTGCGCAAGGGCGCGCATCTGAAGAGCCATGTTCATATGGGGAATTTCGGCGAGGTCAAGGAGTCCACCCTCGGCGAAGGTGTCAAGATGGGGCATTTCTCGTATATTGGGAACGCGACCATCGGCGCGAACACAAACATCGGCGCGGGGACGATCACCGCAAACTATGATGGCGAGAAGAAGAATCCCACCGAGATCGGGGAAGATGTTTTCATCGGCTCGGATACGATGCTGGTCGCGCCGCTCAAGCTCGGAGATGGCGCGCGCACCGGCGCGGGTGCGGTCGTAACGAAGGATGTCCCCGAAGATACCCTCGTGGTCGGCATGCCGGCCCAGGTGATCCGAAAAGTAGAGAGAAAGAAGAAAAAGAAATAATCATTGGAGTCCAAAGTCTCCAGACCTTGTGTATAAATATGACTCTCAACAACCAAGAAAAACAAGCCCTCATCGACCTGGCCAACACCGCGCGGCAGCGCGCCTACGCCCCCTATTCGAATTACCCCGTCGGTGCGGCGCTCCGCACAAAAACGGGACGCCTCTTCACGGGTGTCAACGTGGAGAACGCCGCGTACCCGCAGACGATGTGTGCAGAACGCGTGGCAATTTTCAAGGCTGTTTCTGAAGGGGAGCGGGAGTTCGAAGTGATCTCTGTGGTCACCGATAACGGCGGCTCTCCCTGCGGCGGGTGCCGCCAGGTGCTCGCCGAGTTTGGCCTGGATACCATCGTCCTCCTGGCAGATGCAAGCGGAAAGCTTCTCGCAGAGACCACGGTAAAAGATCTCCTGCCTCAGGCGTTTACACCCGATCAATTAAGTGAGACCTGGTCATAAATATCTGTGCCCAAGCATAGCCTGAGCACAGAGCGCTCCGGTATCATTGGAGTTGCGAATCCACCAAAATACGGAGGCAACGTCAATGATACCGCAGGAAAGCATGCTAGTGGTGCTGGTCAAGCTGCTTGACCGAATTCCGACGCCACCGGTCGGGCCAGCCCAACGAGGACGTCCGATCACATATCCGGAGAAGCTGTTTTTGAAAGCCTTGGTCATCATGATCGTGAAGCACTTACAAAGGGTCCATGAACTGTTGAGCGTTTTGCAGGAACCTACGTTTGAAATGGAGCAACTGCGCAACCTGTTGACCGAGCATGGTCGCTACCCGAGCCGCCGAACTTGGGAAAGACGTTTGAAGGGTTTACCAGCGAGCTTACCGACCCAAATCGGCTGTTTCGGGCGGTATCTGGTGAGTTTGATTGCTCCTTGGGCAACGTGTGGACGAGCGGTGGCATTGGACAGCACTGTCTTACGTTCCAAGGGTGGTGTGTGGCACAAAAAGGATCGTGAGAAAGGCGAAGTACCACACTCTTCGATCGACACCCAGGCGCATTGGACGAAATCTGGCTGGCATGGCTGGGTGTATGGCTGGAAACTGCATATCGCCTCGGTCGTGGCAGCGGTGTGGATCCCGTTGAGTGCTCAGTTGACTTCTGCGAATGTCGCCGACAACGAGATCGCACCTGCTCTGATTTACGAATTGCCGCCAGAGGCACGTTTTGTCTTGGGTGATTTGCACTACCATGCTCGGAAGGTCCAGACAGTCTGTGAGCAAACCGGTCGCATTCTGGTCACGCCTCGGTACGGCCCCTACCCACACACCGACCCAGGCGTGGAAGTCCGTCGCATTTTTCATAAACTCCGTTCGCTGGCCATTGAAAACTTCAACCAGCACTTCAAAGGCATCTTCGATGGACATGGACAAGTCCCGACCAAAGGCCTGATCAATACGCAACGTTTCGCTTTAGGTGCCATTTTCGTTTACCAACTCGCTTTGCTCTATCGCTTTCAGCATGGTCTCGACCTGAACATCGGCCTGAAGGCTTTTATCAAGGCTATTTGATTTATGACCAAGTCTCACTTAGTTATGGATCCATATATGCAAATGGCGATTGACGAAGCAAGAAGCGCCCAGACGGAAGGGAATTATCCGTACGGTTCTGTACTGGTGAGAGCAGGGGAAGTCATCGGCCTGGGACGAAACCACGTGAATACGCACAACGATCCCACCAGTCATGCAGAAATGGAAGCTATCCGCGCGGCCGGCCTGCAGGAAACCTATGCAGGCACGGTGATGTATGCCAGCGCGTTTCCATGCCTGATGTGCGCGGGCCCCATCGTGATGCTCGGGATCCCGGAGCTCGTGGTGGGCGCAAGCTGGGTGGGTTGTGAATCATCTCGGGTATTCATGGAATCAAATGGGGTAAAGATCAGGGTGCTGGAACTCGAAGAATGCAAAGAGTTGTTGAGGTAGATCAGATGTCACGTTCACAGACCATTTTGACCTCGGCAATCGAAGCGATCGGGGATACACCCCTCGTCGAGCTCAGCCGTCTCACGCGCGGGATGGAGGGCCGCATCCTCGCCAAGCTGGAATATCTCAATCCGGGCTTTTCCAAGAAAG
>DASTFG010000262.1:0-5553 GCA_035708785.1 Anaerolineales bacterium | reverse complement strand
TTTTCGGCGGGATGCATATCATCTACTTGGCTGGTGAGCCTTTGTCTGTGGTTCTCGCCCGGATCGTGGTGGCGTTCCTGCTAGGCATTCTGTTCGGTGCCCTTGTGTTGCACGGAAAAAGCATTTACCCGGCGGTGGTGTTTCACGGGGTGTTGAATGTCGCCGGCTATCTAAACCTCACCAGCAACGCTGCACAGGGCACGCCATCTTCCTGGCTGCTGCTGAGCCTGTTCATGCTCCCGCTTGCGCTATTTGGATTATATTTGCTCCGCGATGCACATCAGTCTTATCATTTTTCAACTGGTCAACTTAGAAATAAATATCCTTGATGCTTTGTCAGTTACAAGAGTAGGAGGCCTACGATGAAACTCATTGCTCAATCCCGCGCTACATCCGTTGAACCGCAGACCTCGCGGCGGAAGAGCCGCGTATCTACCCGGCTTATGCGCCTTGCTCTCTGGTTAATCATTGGCATCTTCGTCCTTGCCGCCATTGGCGCGACGTATCAAATCATCGCCACCGAGCTGGATCAGCGTGCCTATCCGCCTGCCGGGCAGAGGGTCGATGTAGGCGGCTACCAGATGCACCTGTACTGCACGGGCGCAAACGTGGACCGAAGTCCCACTGTGATCCTGGAAACCGGACTAGGCTCCACATCTTCGGCCTGGGCGCTGGTGCAGCCCGGGGTTGCCAAAGCGACGCGCGTCTGTTCATACGACCGCGCCGGCATGGGTTGGAGCGATCCCAGCCCCGGGCCGCGCGATGCGCAGCACATTGCCGCAGAACTTCATGCTCTCCTTCAGAATGCAGCGATCCCGGGTCCCTACGTGCTGGTCGGCTGGTCGTATGGCGGACTGTACGTGCGGGAATATGCCGGGCAGTATGGTGATGAAGTGGCCGGTCTGGTCCTGCTCGATAGCTCACATCCCGATCAATGGACCAGCACCCCGGAAGGACAGGCGCAATTTGAATCGAGTGCCAAAATCTACTCTGTGGCACCTGCACTGGCCCGCCTGGGTGTAACACGGGTCATGGGACTCCTCCAGCCGGATTCCGGTTTGCCTGCGCCGCATGGGGAGGCGCTCAAGGCTTCCTCTGCAGCCACAAAGGATTGGGAGGCTCAGAGCGCCGAGTTTCTGGCTTCGCTCGACACCGCTGCCCAGGTGCGTGAGGCCGGTACATTGGGCGATTTGCCGCTATTTGTTTTGACCGCTAGTGAACACGGCACGCCTCCTGAACAGGAGCAGCTCTGGCAGAGCTGGCAAGCTGAGCTGGCCTCCCTTTCGATTAACAGCATCCATCAAATCTTGGAGGGGGCGGATCATGCATCGTTCTGGCGCGATCCGGCGACAGCCCAAATGAGCATCGCGGCGATACTTGAAGTGGTGGAAGCAGCGCGCACCGGCGACGCCTTGAAATGATCGCGAGCCCCTACGGCATTTCATCGGCGGTGCATCAATTTCCCTGAGGCTTGAAAAGAAAGGCGATACAAGATGAGTACAAATTCAGAACTAAGGGAACGGTATTCTCTGGCAACATTCCTGATCCTGACGCCGCTGCTCAGCCTGGCAATTCCTCTCTTTCTACCTCTCCCGCCTGAGATTATCCCCTTGACGATGGTCCTCGTCCCGGCACTCCTGGCGATTCTCCTGACGGCGTTAACCCAGGGAGGAAGTGGGGTGGCCGCGCTGCTGGCGAGACTAGTCCAATGGAGAGTTGGCATCAAATGGTTTGCGATTGCCTTCGCGCTGGCACTGGGTCTGCGCCTGGCGATCAGCGTGCTGGCGCTTCTCCTCGGATGGATTCCAGCTATTCAACTCACTCCCTGGTCGCTCCCGGAATATATCATTATCGGGGTTTTCATCGTCATCGGCGCGGTGACCGAGGAGCTGGGCTGGCGAGGCTATGTCCTGCCCAGACTGCTGGCCGGCCGTTCGGCGCTTTCTACGGCCTTGTTCATCGGTGTGATCTGGGGAATCGTCCATCTCGGTCTGATCCTGCCCGGGCAGATGAACGCCGGATCGCACTGGCTGCCAAACATCCTGTACATCGTCGGATTATCCGTGGTTCTCACCTGGCTGTATGTCCAGACTGGAGGCAGCCTGGTCATCCCCATTCTGTTTCATTTTGGGCAGAGTTATTTTGTGTTCCTCAATGGCGGGATCACATTATCCCAGCAGCTCTGGTTAATGACCGGTGTTATGCTTGGGATCGGCCTCGTATTGATCCTTTTCTACGGCCGCAACCTGCAACGCAGTCCTGTGCAGAAACCGACTCTGGTGAGCGCAAGCCAGGCTGAGAGCAAATCATAGAAATCGAGCCAAGAATGATTACCCAAGCCAATCCTGACACCGCAACCCGGATGATGGCCGCCCATGAGCAACCCTTGGCGATGAACATTCGGAACGTAGGCAAACAATACAACAACAGACACTGGGGCCTGCGCGATTTCACCCTCGAGCTCGGCCCCGGCGTGCTGGGACTGCTCGGTCCCAACGGCGCGGGCAAGTCCACGCTGATGCGCATCCTGGCGACCATTACCAAGGCCACGACCGGCTCCGTCACCTGGAACGGCAAGGACATCGCCCGCTCGCCCGATGATCTGCGTGCCGTGCTCGGCTACCTGCCGCAGGATTTCGGTATCTATCCGAATCTGTCTGCTGTCGAGTTTCTCGAATACATGGCGGCGATTAAAGGGCTGGATTCGAAGACCGCGAAACGAAGGATCGAGGAACTGCTGCAGGTGGTGAACCTGGTCGAGGCGGCAAGACGTGCGCTGGGTGGCTATTCGGGCGGGATGAAGCAGCGCGTTGGGATCGCACAGGCTTTGCTGAACGATCCGCAGCTCCTCATCGTCGACGAGCCGACCGTCGGGCTCGACCCCGAGGAGCGGGTCCGGTTCCGGAACCTGCTGTCTGACCTCTCGGGCGAGCGGATCGTCATCCTGTCCACGCACATCGTTTCGGATGTGGAAGCGACCGCCACGCATATCGTTCTCATCGACCAGGGCAAGCTGCTGCGTGAGTCTTCACCCGAGGACTTGCTCAAGGAATTGGAAAACAAGGTCTGGGAATGGACTGTAACAAGCGATGAGCTGGTCGCGCTCAAGCAAAGACATATCGTCAGCGGGACGATCCGCAGGAGCGATGGAGTGCAGGTCCGTGTGGTCAGCGGGGCCAGGCCCGAGGCAAGCGCGCAGAATGTCTCGCCCAATCTTGAGGATGCCTACCTGTACTTCATCGGAGGCAGGTCATGAACCGGGCACGGGTCATCTATCAAATCGCCCGTGCCGATTTTCTCGAGCGCGTCCGCCGGTACAGCTTCCTGGTCATGCTGGGAGCTGTCGTCTTCCTGGGTTACCAGGCGGCAATTGGAAATATCAACGTGCAAGTGGGGAACTACCGGGGTGAGTACAACTCCGCCTGGGTCGGGAGCATGATGGCTATCATCGCATCCTTCTTCCTCGGCTGGTTTGGCTTTTATCTGGTCAAGGGCTCGGTGGGGCGCGACCGCGAAACAGGGGTTGGGCAGATCATGGCAACCACGCCGCTGACGCGGCCGCTGTACACGTTCGGAAAATGGATCAGTAATTTCACAGTGTTGGTCGCAATGGTGATCGTTCTCGCCATCGTCGGGGTTGGGATCCAGTTCTTTGCCGGCGAAAGCAGCCAGTTCGATTTCCTCGCGCTGTTTTCACCCTTCCTCTTCATCGCCCTCCCCATGCTGGCACTGACTGCAGCATTTGCGGTCTTATTCGAATGCGTGGGGTTTCTACGGGGCGGTTTCGGAAATATCGTCTATTTATTCCTCTTCAGCTTTACCCTTCCATTGACCGTCTCGATCAGTGAGTCCAATCCTGCGCTCGAACCCCTGGGCTTAAATCTCCTTCAACAAAGTATGGGAGAGGCTGCGAAAGCAGCTTTCCCTGATTATGATGGCAGCTTTGTCCTGGGTTCCGCCGACATCCCCATCACGGGCGTTTTTGCCTGGCCAGGCGTGGATTGGACTCTCGATATCGTTCTTCAACGTTTCATGTTCTTTGGCATCGCAATCTTCCTGACCTTGCTCTCCTCCCTCCTGTTCGACCGCTTCGACGCCGCGCGCAGCAAAGGCGGGCGCAGGAAATCTTCCGCTCCTCTTTCGACGCCGGAAACCGTTCCCGTCACACAATCCTTGTCTGCCGTTCGATTGACCCCGCTCGACGCGCCGTCCAGAGAGTGTGCGTTCACGCGAGTCCTGTCTCTGGAGCTCAGGCTGCTCCTCAAGGGACAGCGCTGGTGGTGGTTTGCCGTTGCAGGCGGTTTGTTGATCGCAGCGTTTCTATTTCCGGCTGAAGCCGTCCGTTCCTATCTCTTGCCCATTACATGGCTGTGGCCCGTCCTGATCTGGTCCGGCCTGGGGAGCCGCGAGATGCGCCATAACACCCAGCAAATGGTCTTCTCCGCCGCCGCGCCGCTGGCGAGACAACTCCCTGCCGCCTGGCTGGCCGGTTTCCTCGTCGCCGCGTTGACCGGCAGCGGCGCTGCGCTCAGGCTGCTGAGCGCAGGAGACGGCGCGGGCCTGCTTGCCTGGTTTTCCGCCGCGCTGTTCATCCCGAGTCTCGCTCTGGCGCTGGGCATCTGGAGCAACAGCCCGAAGTTGTTCGAAGTGCTGTACGTCTCCCTGTGGTATCTGGCGATCAACAAAGTATTCGCGGTGGATTTTTACGGCGCGAGCGGCGATGGCAATATCGGGTTTTTCATTCCTCTTTCCCTGGTTCTTATCATCACCGCATTTATTGGCCGGGCGCGGCAGATACAGAACTAAATGCCGAAAGGAGAACAATATGAATCACCTCTCAGCCGAGCCTTTGATCAGGGATGAAGAAACGGCAGACAGGACAAGCACCTCACGTATGCTGCTCATCCTGACCGCCTGGCTGGGCACGCTGCTGCTCAGCCGGCTGCCGCAGATCCTCCTGAGTGAGCTTGGAGTGATTACCGCCGCCGACTGGAGCCTGTGGTGGTGGATTGCGATGGGTGCCGCGCTTTTTGGGCTCACCTTTATATGGACTGCGTTGAGACCGCTGCGGAGTTATTTCCTGATCCTGACCATGATCTATGTCGTCACGATCCCGTTGTCACTGCTTAAGCAGACATCGCTCTGGGTTTCCTGGTTTGGCCCCGATACATCATGGGTGGCGTTTTTTTTCGGCGATAGAGTGGGGGTGGTTTTGATGGCATTGGGATTAGCGGGGATTCTTGCCCTCCTGGGACAGCAACGCAGGAATTACTTTCTCGCCTTTGGAGACGTAAACGCGCCGGCGATTGGAATGCGCCTCCCCTGGAAGATTGCCGGCCCGCTCATCGCTTTACTGCTTACGGCACTCTTCACGGCCGGTATCCTGGCCATGAACCCATCCCTGACATTGACTGTTGGCAGAATCATCCCGCTGCTCCCGGCGGTCTTCGTACTTGCCCTGATGAATGCCTTTGGCGAAGAGATGACTTACCGCGCCGCGCCGCTCTCACAGCTCTGGCAAGTCGTGGGGAAACGACAGGCAATCTGGATGAC
>DASTFG010000261.1:0-2164 GCA_035708785.1 Anaerolineales bacterium | reverse complement strand
TTCGTGGCTCCGTGGTTAGCGATTTGATTGCGGCGCTAAAAGACGATGCGGTCCCAGTAGAGCAGCCAGGCGGCGAAGGCGATGAAGAAGATGATCAAGAATAAACCGGTCCGTGTCCAGCGGAAGGTTTTTGTATAGGTTCGGTCCGGGTAGGCGCCAAAGCCGCGCGATTCGATGGCCAGGGCAGTGTTCTCAGCTTTGCGCAGCCCGTTCACAATGACCGTGAACATGTATCGCTGCCACAGGCGAAAGCGATGCCGGACCGGGGAACGAAGCGCGCGCCCGCGGATGGCATGGGCAGCCTTGACCGCATCCACTTCCTGCTGGACGATCGGCAGGAAGCGCAGCGCCAGAAAGATGGCAAAGGCAAACCGATAGGGCATGCCGATCCTTACAAATCCCGTCATGAGATCGCGAATATCTGTGGTCCAAATGAAAATAAAGGACGCCAGTACCATAATTGTGATGCGGAGGAAGTATTCCAGGCCTCGTTCGAAGGCCTGTTGCCCTACTGTAATCCCGGCAACCTCCAAGAAGCCAGTGGACGGCGTGGTGAAGAGATTGACCACAAACAGGAGCGTGCCCATGATCAGGATGATCGGCGATGCACTCCAGATCGATTTGAACGGTATTTTCGCCAGGACAAGGATGAGCACCAGGAATGCAAACAAGATCGCACGGGCCGCCTTACTCTGCAACTGGAACGTGACCAGGATGACCAGGACCACCCAGAGCAATTTGCTCAACGCATCCACACGCGTGAAGATCGAAGCATTATCGATGTAGCGCAGGGAATGCTCGCTCACTGCATCGCTCCGACAAATTCATCGACCGTGTTGAGCCCATCCGGCACCATCACGCCGCGCGCCCGCAATCCGTCCACCAGGCGGCGCAGGATGGTGGTACGCAGCGAGGCGCGTTCCAGGACTTCGGGGGATTGGAATAAATCATTCGGGTTGCCGTCGAACACTTTTTGTCCGTTCGCCATCACGATAGCGCGCTCAATATGTGAATCGACAAGCCGCATGTCATGCGTAATCATCAAAACAGTGATACCTTCCTGCCTGAGGTTGTTGATCAAATGCATCAGGTTTTCCGTGAGGCGACGGTCCTGCCCATAAGTCGGTTCGTCCACGATGAGCAGCCTGGCGCTGCCCGCGATCAACATGACCGCCACACCCAGTCTCCGTTTCGCGCCCGCGCTCAATGAGAAGGGATGGCTATCGGATGTCTCGGTGATCTCCAGTCGGTTTAACATGTCCTGCACGCGGGCCGACACGATGGCCGGATCGACAATGCCCTGCGCAAGCAAACTGTACGCCAGCTCCTCATGGACGGTATCGCATAAAAATTGATGTTCCGGGTTTTGGAAGACCAGGGCAATGTGTGTGGCAAGATCCTGCACTTTCCACTGCCTGGCTTTGCGCCCAAACATCGTCAGCTCGCCGCCAGTGGGCTTGAGCAAGCCAACCAGCAGTTTGCTGAGTGTGCTTTTCCCGGCCCCGTTCTGACCGACAATCGCGACGATTTCGCCCTGGCGGATCTCGAACGAAAGGTCGCACAATGCCCTGAATTTATTGCCATACATGAATTCCACATTGTGTGCACGGATGAGTACCTCGCCTATGCTTTCTCCTGGCTTTGCGGCCTGGGGAGCGTAAAACCATGTGGCGGCTAACGCCTCGACCGCCTCTTCTACCGTGATCGGGATTCGCTCCAGCGGCTTGCCCAGCGCCTTCAAACGCAGACCGATCTCGGTCGTTTCGGGTAGCCAGACTCCCAGCTCGAGCATTTTTTCGCCATGTTCAGCAACCACATCGCGCGGCGCGCCCTGGGCAAGGACGCGTCCGCCGGCCAGGAGGATCATGTTATCTGCTTCTGCCATGAACTCATCCAGGTCCTTGGTGACGAGCACGACGGACTTGCCGTCGTCGCGCAGGCGCAGGATCAGTTCATGCACGGAATGGGTGGTGGCTGGGTCAAGGTTGGCCGTGGGTTCATCCAAGACGATCAGCGGAGTCTGCATCGCGATCACAGAGGCCAGCCCCAGCTTTTGAGTCTGACCGCCGGATAAAGCCCAGACCAGGTTATTCCTCAGATGCTGCATCCCCACGTAATCAAGAGATTGTTCTACGCGTTTCAAGATCTCAGCGGGAGGGCGACG
>DASTFG010000260.1:0-9264 GCA_035708785.1 Anaerolineales bacterium | reverse complement strand
GACAAGCCGCTGCCCGAACAATACCTCCTCTATCTCAAGCAATTGGCGCGCGGCGACCTGGGACAGTCTTACCGGTTTAGCGGCGGCCGGTCGGTTGTCGAGGTCTTGAGCGAGAATTTCCGCTGGACGTTGCTGCTGGTTGGCGTTAGTATCACACTGGCTCTGCTGGTGGGCTCCGCCCTGGGGATCTGGTCGGCGACGAAACGCGGCGACCCGGTCGATCTGGGCTTGCTGAGCGGGGTGTATGTGCTGCGCTCCATCCCGCCGTTCTGGCTGGCAATGCTGCTGATCCCGATCTTCGCCATCCAGCTGCGCTATTTCCCCGTCGGCGATTCCTATTCGATCCCGCGTTTAGATGGGTGGGAAAACGTCAGGGACGTGGCGCGGCATGCATTCCTGCCTGTGACCGTCCTCACGCTGGCGTATCTGCCGACCGCGTTCGTGATCATGCGGGCGGCCATGTCCGGCATCCTCGAATCGGACTACATCCGCACGGCGCGCGCCAAAGGGGTGCCAAACTTCTGGGTGATAACGAAGCATGGCGTGAGAAATGCGCTCTTGCCGGTGCTCACCTCGTTCATGGTCGATCTCGGGCAGCTGCTCGGCGGCGTGACCGTGATCGAGGCTGTCTTCAATTATCGCGGCATCGGAAACATGATGTTCGAGGCGGTCAAGTCGCGTGATTATCCATTGCTGCAGGGCGGATTCCTGCTCTTCACCCTGACGATCCTGATCCTTAACATCGTCACCGAATTACTGTATCCGTACCTCGACCCGCGCCTGCGCAGGACGCCTGCATGACCACACAGACTCAGACCACGCCGGCTCCACGCGTCCTGCCGCGCTTCCCCTACCCACGCTGGCCGCAGCGTAAGATACTACGGCTGACCCGCTTTGCGGGATGGTTCGGCATCCTGATCCTGACCTCCATGCTCATCTTTGCAGTCTTTCCATCTGCCATTGCGCCTTATGATCCAGCCGAACGGGTCGCGCTTCCGCTGCAAAGGCCGGGGAATGGGAATGTCCTGGGGACCAACGACCTGGGTCAGGACCTGCTCAGCGAGATCATCGCGGGCACGCGTGCATCCCTGTTCACTGGTCTGATCGTCGCCGCGATCGCGGTTCTGACCGGCACGGTCGTCGGCCTCGCCAGTGGATATCTGGGCGGATGGATAGACTCATTCCTCATGCGCCTGACCGATCTGATCCTGGTGCTGCCCTTCCTGCCGCTGGTCATCCTGATCAGCGTGTATCTTGGTCCCAGCCAGCGCAATATCATCATCGTGCTTTCCATCTTCTTCTGGGCGGGACCAGCGCGCCTGATCCGCGCTCGCGTCTTGAGCCTGCGCGCAGAGACGTTCATCGAAGCGGCGCGCGCCCTGGGTGCAAATCCCCTGCAGATCATGGCGGGGCACCTCTGGTCGGGCGTGAAGCCGCTGGCGCTGGTGCAGGTCGTGCTGGTTGCCTCGGCCTCCATCCTGGCGGAATCCAGCCTGAGCTTTCTGGGCCTCGGCGATCCCTCCGGCAAGAGCTGGGGGACGATGCTCTACTTCGCCCGTGCCAGCGGCGCCTTCCTCTCCGACGCATGGAAGTGGTGGGTGCTCCCCACCGGACTGATGATCACGCTGACCGTGCTGAGCCTGGGGCTGATCGGCTACAGCCTCGAACAAAGGATGTCAGAGTCTCGATAGAGTGATATGGCAAAGAATATGAGCTTATCCCCCGAAGAAACCCTCGCCTACGAATTCGCCAGACACTGGCGCGAAGAAAATTATCGTCCTGTGCTGCAGGGTATCGATTGGCCGCGCCTGGCGCAAATCCTCACACAGAACCGCATGTCTGTCCTGAGTATGCAGATCTTCCAGCGCGTCGATCCGGTCATTCCGGCGGACGCGCGCGGGCTCCTCCACGAGCAGGCGGACAAATACGAGCGCGCCGCTGCCAAGCTCGGCAGCGCCTTGACCGCATACCTCAAGTCTGCCGAAACCGCTGGCATCGAAACCATCGTTCTCAAGGGCCTATGGCTGTGCGAAAAGGTGTATGGTAATCCTGCCCTGCGGCCGGGCGGCGACATCGACATCCTCGTGCGCCGCAAGGATGTCGATGCATGTCTTGGCTTGCTTGCCAGACAGGGCATCGGCGAGTTCTGGCCCAACCTTTTGAAGGACGAATATTTTGCCCGCCACCACCTGCACCAGCAGCGCTGTACCCCCGACCTCAATATCTGGTTCGAGATCCACTGGGCGCTGGACCATCCCTATACGCTGCTGACGGTCGATTATGAGAGTATCTTCGCACGGGCGCAACGGGCAGCCCTTCTCGATGCGCCGCTACGAGAGATGGCATTGCCCGATCTCGTGCTCAGCCTTGCCATCCACCTCGTCAAGCACGCGGTGTATCTACCCAGCCTGGTCCAGGAGGACGATCTGCCGCGCATTATCCTGGCCGACGGCATGCTGATGTACTACCTCGACGTGACGGAAGTACTTAAGCAGAATCCAGAGATCGATTGGAGTCTCACGGTTCAGCTGGCCCGGGACTGGGGCGCCGTGGATATTCTTGGCTCCGTCCTTGCGGTCTGCAAACGATATTTCGACGCGCCCGTGCCGGATGACGTCCTCGCCGCGCTTCCCGTGACCGGACCCTGGCCCCTGACGCGCAAATTCATGGCGCGGGCCGCCGGGCAAAAGCTGGCTGCCTACGAAGGCCGCCAGGGAAGCCATTTCTGGAGCCTTCTATTCGCCTCCAACGGAGCATTCATCCTGCGTCCCATCCGCATGCTGGAAACATTGTCCTATTTCTTTCCCCCCGCCGACTTCCTCACGCGCCGTTACGGAAGAGCTAGTCTTATCACAAGAACTGCTCACTTTCTGACGGCACTCCGGCAAACGATCCGCTTCGGCTGGGATACCCTCTACTTCGGCATGGAAAGGTACTTCCGCCTCAAGCGCCTGGGGAAAAGCGCCTCGCTGTTCAACAGGCTGGAGACTGATCTGTAGGTCGGCTAAGCCGGGTTGCCAACCCGACTCACAGCTACTTATGCGCTTCTCCCAACTCCAGTCCGGGCTCGAGAGTCAAACCACTGTTTTGTTTATCCTCGACGGATTGGCAAACGGGATCGATTTTGCCTTTCACTTCTGGATGGGACGCGTCCTGATCCCCTCGGATTTTGCCATCCTGCAGACGCTTAACTCTGTCATGTTAGTGTACACAACCGCCAGCGGAGTCTTTCAACCGGTCGTCGGCCGCTTTGTCGCCGAAGCGCGCGGTACGGGGCAATCCGGGTCCATTCCCGCGATCTTTCAGACATTTCTGCGCGCCACGTTCGGGCTGGGAGTTATCCTTGCGATCCTTATCCTCCTGTTATCAGAGGTCATCGCACAGACGCTGAACCTTCCAGGTTGGACCATCCGCATCAGCGCAGGGCTGATCTTTCTCAGCACGCTACGCCCGATCGCGGCCGGTGTTCTCCAGGGACAGGAAGACTTCATCTCGTTCGGGTTGAGCCGGCTTGCGCTTTCCCTGGGACGCATCAGCCTGGTTTTTTTTCTCGTTCAGGCAGGATTTGGGTTGACGGGCGCTGTCATTGCTTTGCCGTTCGGCTGGTTTGTCAGCCTGCTCTGCGCCTTCCTGCTGCTCAAAAAATCCTTATGGGTAAGAAGCACACCCCGGCATGGTCTCCTGCGCGCAGGCTGGAAGCTTTCCTTCTATGCCCTGCTCGCTTACATCGCCTACATGTCGCTCACAAGCCTCGACCTTGTCTGGGTCAACCGCAACCTGGAGGGCGAGCTGGCCGGCGCCTACGCGAGCCTGGTTCTATTGCGGCGCGTCGTCGCCCTTCTCCCGGGAGTCGCCGTGACCGTGATGTTCCCTCGCATCGCCAAAACCCTGGCGGAGGGCCGTCCGCCGGACCACCTCCTGGCCCGGACTGCGGCGATCATCCTGGGGGCCGGCGGCACGCTGACCCTGCTGTATTTCATCGTTGGAGATCAGCTCATCCGGATCGTTTTTGGCGAAGCTTATCGAGCCGCCTCTCCGCTGCTCGGCTGGATGGGGCTGGCGATGGTCGGCGTTTCCCTGAGCTCGATCTGGCTGAATTATTATCTGGCAGAAAGGCCGCGGAACTTTGTCATTCTCCTGGGAACGGCTGTTCTGCTCGAATGGCTTCTCCTGAACCTGCTGCCGGTTTCCCTGCCGAGCGCCGTCCTCGCATTCGGCGGGACAGGCTGGCTGTTGAGCTTCGGAGGACTCCTGCTTTATTCTTTCAGCAATAGGAGACTGCTGCGGCCTTCGGCCTCGCAATGACGGAAGATGCCTGGTTTCGACGAGCTCTACCGCAAGCATCAACACCGGATGGAGGACTTCTGGTCCCGGCGTGCCAACGCACCAACGCATGAACGGGGTATTCATATCTTCGGGCAGCCTGTGATCTTTGACAGCAATCACGCCAGAGTGCTCGACGCTGCCGCACTCGCCGAACAAATGTATTCGAGTTCCGAGCCGCGGGATGGACCGCCCTGGCGCGTCCATCTTAGGGTTCATAACTCCCGTCCGGATCCACTTCCCCCTCCCGAGCGGCTCATCGACCTGCTTTACTACGCGGGTGCGGACGACTGGCTCTCGATCGACTTGCGTGAGTGGGGACACTGCTTCGTGGACATGCAGCGCGGCGAAGCATATTCAGTCCTATCGTCATCTCTTGCGGAAAACCCTGAACAGGTCTGCCAGGTCCTCATCAATACCATCCTCACCAATTTCATCACCCGTCACAGGTACAGCATGCTGCATGCCAGCGCGCTGATCAAGGAAGATCGCATTCTTCTTTTACAGGCCCCTCATGGAACGGGCAAGTCCACCACCGCGCTGCGCCTGCTGCTGAACGGATACAAACTCCTTTCGGACAGCATGGTCTACATCGGCGAGCGGGACGGCGGATTATGGATGGGCGGGTTCCCCATCGGCCGGATCAAGCTGCGCGCCGACATGCTCCCGCTCTTCCCGGCACTCGCGGCGGAGGCGCAGGCAGAACCCGTCCGAGACGAGACCAAGCACCGGGTCGATCTCATGCGGGTGGATCCCGCGTTGACGTACGGACAGATGATCCGCATCCGCCGCGTCGAGCTCTGTCTGCTCGAGCGCTGGGATCGACCCGAGAGCAAGCTCGAACCGTTACTGGAGGAGGAGCTCTGGCCGGAGATCATGGTCAACAGCCTTCACTACGACACACCTGGACTCTGGAAGGAAAACCTGCGCCGGATCGATCGGATGCTGCGACATGCGAATCTTCATCGCCTGCGCATCGGCACATCCGAAGATGAAATCATCAGGGCGGTGAACCGGCTATGGTGAACGAACGCCGCTGGCTGGGGATCATTTTTTCACTTTATTTCCTGCTGGCCCTTGGATACAGCCTCTTCCTGCCTATTTGGGAGGCGCCCGATGAACCGGCGCACTTTCACCTGGCCTGGCGGGTGGCGCGCGGAAAGAGTTATCCTACTTATGAGCATAACTATGAAACTTACCAGCCGCGCGCCTACTATTACGCTGTTTCGTTGGTGATCCGGGCGCTGGACCAGATCGATCCCAGATTCTCGAGTTATTACCTTCCTCCTCATCAGCCAAGGAATCTCCGCAAGCCGCTGGCGATGTTCTACTGGTCACCAGAGAATTATCGCTTGCTGCTCGGGGTCTATAGCCTGCGCTGGGTCAACATTCTTCTGGGCGCGGCTGCCCTGTGGCTGAACTGGAAATCGTTCCGCCTGCTCGCGCCGGAGAGACCGGAGCTGCGTCTCGCCGCGCTGGCGCTGGCCGCGCTCACACCGCAATACTTGCACATCATGTCCGCGGTCAGCAATGATGCGGCCGGGACGCTCGCGGGCGCAGCGCTCTTTTATCTGGCGATACGTTTCCTGACTGAACCATCCGCACTGCTCGGTCTGCTTTCCGTCCTAGCTGCTCTGCTGCTGCCATTTATCACCAAATTGACCGTCCTCCCCGTCAGCGCGGGTCTGCTGGCGATCGTTGCAGGGAATTGGTTTTTCAGCCTGCGCTCGAAGCGTTGGCTCTTCTATTCAGTTCTTGCAGTTCTGCTGAGCGCAGGTATCTTCTACTTCCTCTTTCCTCAAACGATCCAGACGGCCTGGAATGACGTCGAATGGCGCCTGTTCAGCCTGCGCCGGAATGCATTGACATCCCGTTATATCAAGGCCATCCTGAGCCAGATCGTCTGGACGTACTGGGGCAAGGTCGGCTGGATTGCGGTGGGATTGCATGCCTATATCGTCAACTTTTTGACCGCGCTGGGGCTGGCTGGCCTGCTGCTGGATGCAGCCCGGCTGATCAAATCGAGAAAGGCCGAGCCGCAGTTCAATCTGTGGATCGCCACCTGGGTCATAGGAATATTTACGATCTTTTCCGTGCTGCGGAACGGATTGGCCACCAGCGCCACGCAGGGACGCTTTCTCTTCCCCGCCATCGGCACGCTGTCGATTCTGATGATCGGCGGCTGGCATGCTATTCTGCCCGATCGGCTCCGCCATCACCTGCCGCTCGTCGTGGTCCTGCTGATGATCAGCTGTACATTGATCTTATGGCAGTTGGGAATTTTGCCCACCTACTTCCAGCCTTTCCTAGACTGAATCCTATCGCACCGCCCCGATCCTGAGCTCGCCAAAACCGCCGCAGTCGGGAGCCTCGCCCCCGGTAAAGATCATCCGGACCGAACGCCCAACCACATCGGGGGTCACGAGAACATCCGGGTCCGGAGTCCCCTCCAGGCTGGCGCTCTCCTCGAAGACCACATTGCCCTGTGCATCCAATACCTGGACGGTGACCTCTCCAAACCCATACCCGGTGCGGAAAGCGACCACATCATGTTCGCGGTTCGAGATCAGCTCAATCGAGGCAATAAAGTCGTCCTGTTCACCGGTCCAGACGTAGGTGGGATTCGCATCCCCTTTGATCGCCCCGGCGGAGAACCAGGAGGTGCTCAGGTCGCCGTCCACCCCCAGCGAGGCGGGATATGTGGAATCATAAATCGAGGAGGCTTCCACCGTCCCTTCGGAGGCGATCTCGACATTCGGCTCGGGAATGGGCGTGGCGCTCGCCTGGGATATCTGTGTCGGCGACTCATCAGGCACCAAAATCGTCTCGCTCACATCAGTGAGCGCATTGTTCAAGTCTTCCTCGCTTTTGGCGTCATAATAGACTCCGCCCGCGGCATCAGAGATCCGCCTGAGCTGGGCAGCGGTCTGCGCGTCGACGTCCAGGCCAATGACGTGAATAGCAAAGTCAATACCGATCTCCTTCAGGTACTCCACCACTGTGGCCGGCTCTTCGCCGCAGGTCTCCTCCCCGTCGCTGATCAGCACGATGAAATTTTTCCGCCCGGCCTCGAAGGTGAAGTCGTTGGCCGCCTGCCGGATCGATTCAGACATCGGGGTCATCCCCAGGGCCTGCATGCCGGGCAGCCAATCGATGATCGCCTGCGCGCCATTTGCCTGGATAGGCACGACCAACTCGATATCCTGGCAGCTTTCTGCCTCCCTGCCCTGATAGGGAACGCGATGGCCGTAGACCCGCAGACCAACTTGTGTATTGGGAGGCAGGGCGCTAACTCGCGCGGTCAGGACCTCCTGGGCGACTTCCAGGCGTGTCTTCCCCTCCATCGTTTGCAGCATGCTGCCTGAGGCGTCCAGGATATATTCGATATAGGTGCTGCTCAAGCCGACCGGCACAAATTGCGTGGCAGCAGGGGTTTCGGTCGCGGCGGGGGAAGCAGGAGTTTCGGATGGAACGCTTTCCAGAGCAGGCGTCACCGTGGGCGGACGTGCAAACGGGTTTGGAATTAGCCCGGAGGCAAAACCGCCGATCAAGCCAAGACATACACAGAGCGCCAGAATGCCGGCGCCGCCCAGGCCGATCAGTTTTGGAAGCGCGGTCTTCTTGGTAGCAGGCGCAGCAGTGGAAAATTCTCCCGTCTTAGGAGGAACGGCTTGAGGCGGCGGGGAATGTGGAGCATGATAACTGCGCGGTTCGACATAAGTGCCTGCAACCGGTTCGACGATCGTGCCATCCACTGGCTCGAGGATGGTTCGATCTTGCTCCTGGACTATCTTCGTCCCTCCAATCGCCTGCCCGATACCTTGCGCCAACTCACCGGCCGCTTGGTAACGCTTTGCAGGATCTTTCTCAAGAGCCTTTCGGATGACAGCCTCGAACGCCGGAGGCAGGTCTGACCGGCGCTCCAGGAGGCTGGGCACGGGCTGGGTAATGTGTGCGACGGCGACACCCATCGGCGTATCTGCTTTGAAAGGCAGCTCCCCCGTCAGGGCCTGGAACAAGACTACACCCAGTGAATAGACATCGCAGCGCCCATCGATATTCTTCTCCCCCTGTGCCTGTTCGGGACTCATATAGGCAGGCGTACCGATAATGCCCGTGCCGGTAAAGGCCGCGCTGGCCTCCGCGATTTTCGCAATTCCAAAATCGGAGAGATAGGCTTCTCCCCTAGAGTCGAAGAGAATATTCCCGGGCTTGATATCGCGATGGACGACCCCCAGGCTGTGCGCATGATCCAGGGCGGAACCTATCCGTTCGAAGAGTGTAGCAATCTCGGGCATTGGCAATGGACCGCTGCTCAAACGGTCGGCCAGCGTCCCGCCGGACATATAACGCATCACGATGAAGGGTTGATCCTCATGCTCCCCAAAATCGTGCACGGGGACGATCGAGGGATGCTCGAGCGTCGCGATGACCTCGGCCTCACGCTGAAAACGAGTGCGAAATTGCGGGTCAAAAGTAAACTGGCGCGGCAGGACTTTCACCGCCACCTGGCGCTTCATATAGGGATCACGTGCCAGGTAGACCATCGCCATTCCCCCTTTGCCTAATTCCTGGATGACTTCATATCGGCCGATATTCATCGTGCGCCTCCAGTCTGGCCCACCTTTATTCAAGGAGCCGGCTGCAAAGGATATTCTGTTGGATGGGCGGCATTATATCACTTTGGATATCTTATTTCTCTGCTTAAGGGAGAAAGTGTAACTAACTTACAAGCATAAATCTTCGCCCCGAATCGCTTCCATCCCTGCAGGCATGGAAACTGTCCATCAATAATAGAACTGCATCCCCAATTCCACCGGAAAGGAAACGTCGAGCGGCGTGACGACAAAGAAGAGCTGCTCATCCTTCTTGAACACCTTCTTTCCGGTGTCCGGATCTTTGACTTCATTGAAGTCCCACCATCGATTCAGGAAAACGCTC
>DASTFG010000259.1:0-7487 GCA_035708785.1 Anaerolineales bacterium | reverse complement strand
AAACCCTGGCTTCCTCAAACAGGATTTGTGTATAAGCTGGACCCTCATGGGCTCTGGTCAAGTCGATAAATGTATCGAAGCCCGCTTCGATCAGGGCATCGATTCTTCTCCGGGTTGAGTCTTCATCGAAACGGCCCGGATATTCTCCTGCAAGCAAACGATCAGGCTCTACCCAGTACGATTCGAGGATGGGACGTTTGGGCTGGTCTTTCATATTCGCGCAATTTTACATCATGGGGCGATGAATTTGATCCAGCCTGCATCGAGCAGGTAAAGATACAGATATCCGGCAAGCAGGAGTACCCACCCGATCAATTGCACGCGGTCCATGAGGGCCTCGAAGGAGAGAGCAAGGTTTTCCTGAATGGCCTCGACGATGCTTTCCAGATTGTCGAGTTTGTTTCTCACATTATCCTTCCACTCCTTGAGATAAAACTCGGCCTGAATGATCTCATACAGCTTGGCGGTGTACCAGTCCCCGATGAGGAGCAGGTTCTGTTCGGCGCGCTCGAAATCGAGCATTACGCCCAGCCGGTGTTCCGCGATCTGGCGGATGAGCCCGCGCGTGCGACGCGGACGGCGTTTCCTCTGGAAGAAGGATTCGTTGATTTTATCCAGCATGCCTTCGATGGATTGGTCCAGCATGCGGTAGCGCAACAATTGATAATTGCCGATCTTCAACAGGAGAACATCCGATTGAAAATCATCATTCTCCGTGATGATGACCGCGCCTTCCCAATCGACAAGTGTGAGGTCGTGTGTGGAGTAGCGCGACCGTGAAACCAGGATTTCCTCGACCTCCTTCTTATTCAAGACTTCGCGCTGCGAGCGAATGAAATTGGCAAGCACAAGCGCGTTCTTTTCAACCCATTTATCGGGTGTCGGTCTGGCATGATTGACCAGCAGGATCGTATATTCCTCGAACAGTCCGCTTTGCCTGTGGTGTTCGGGGATATAGCGGCTTTGCAGGGCAGCCTGGAGTTTGGTGCGCTGCTGCAAAACAGATTCTGCAAAAGGGTCACGCAGGCCGAAGCGGCATTCCACCATCTGCACCTGTCCATCATAGCGCTGGCGCATGACAGAGACCGCATACCCTTCGATGACCATAGTTTCCTCGCCGAGCGCAACCAGATCGATATCAATGGGCTGGAAGTACGGGGCATCCTTCAGCCCGCGGAGCTGCTCCCTGGATGCCGCCGGCAGTTCGTTCCGATCGGGGAAAGCAAGAATGTAACAGATTTCAGCCTGGTTGGTGGCGGACATTCCAGCAGTATAACATTCCTGGAAGAACGGCCGCCTGATCGTAATATGAGGCTAAGCCCGGCCCCAGGCAAAATGGGTAGGCACATGCAGCACTCGTTCTCCCCGCGCCCGAGCTTGCCTGTCCAAGGTCTTCATCTTTTGGATGTCGTCGTCTGAGACCCAGCCCGCCAGATCGGATTCGATCACCGCCCATTCCATTTCCCATCCAACGGGTGACGGATCGAGCTCCCCGTTTTGGATTGTCCCCGTTTCGAGGATCTGGATTCCCGCCTCAAAAAACAGATCTGCCAATCGCGCGCCCAGGCCGGGATCCGCGCCCTGTCTTCTCAGCGATTCGGTTTGCCATTGTCCCAGCCGGCTCAGCTCACTTGGCTTATCGGTCCGCGCGGTGTAATCAGGCTCCGCGAAGGCGAGGATGTGCCCGCCGGGTCGCGCGGTGCGTTTCATTTCGAGCAAAGCCTGGAGCGGATCCCGCACCCATAACAGCAGGAAGTGACAGTAGACGATACCGAAAGTTCCGGTCGGGTAGGGGAGTTGAAGGACGTCGCCTCGCGTCAGCGACGCGGCCGGGGCGTGGATGCGGCATTCTGCGAGCGCGGCAGCGTCAAGGTCCAGGCCGTGAAGCGCTAGATGGGTGGGCAGTTCGGAAAGGATGGCCCCCGTCCCGCAGCCGACTTCCAGCACAAGCGAAGCACGCCGCAGAGCGGCAGTGTGGACGCCGCCGGCATTGGCCAGTCCCGCTTTTTCGAAGAGATAGGCACGCAGGTCGCGCGTCCATTGTGCCTGCTGGATGTAGCGCGCGTGCCAGTTCATTGCCATTTACGAATGATACAACGTTTCCCACGTATCCTGCAGAAGATTGCCCAGCACCTGGCTCGCGATCCCCTGCGCGGGGAGGACATCGCCATCCGGTTCAACATACAGCCAGACCTTTCCCGCGCCATCGGGAACGTTGTCTTCCTGCGTCTCATATGCGACCGGGTTGGATGCGGAGTAGGGGACCGGCAAATCGAACTTTAGCGTGAGCTCAAGCGCGGCGGCTCGATCTCGAATTGCATGATAGGCCTCGAGCAGAGAGTTATCGGAAACCGTCAATGAAAGACTCTGCACCTCCAGTTTGGCTAATCGCCCAAGGGTCTCCTCCGCGCCTGGGATATTGCCTTCATTCAATGTGAGGTGCACGGTGGCGAAAATATCCTCCGCCATGATGTTTTCGAGCACGGCCCAGGATTCCTCTTGATCGGGCTGAAGGAGGAAGAGGATATGGTCGAGTCCTGTCTGCAGGAGCAGGTTACGGTATTCTTGATCGGCAAGTTTCAAACCATCGGTGAGGAGCCCGCACACTTGTCCGTTCTGTTCCGCATGCGCGATCAGCGCCGGCAGATCCTCACGCAGGGTGGGTTCCCCTCCCGTAAAGATGACATGCGGGATGCCGGCCTGCCAGGCCTTATCCAGAATCGCACGCCATTCGTCGGTCGTCAGCTCGCGGCCGACCCGTTTGACCGGCGCGTACTGGGCGTTGGAATTGGCGGGCAGCCGGTAGGTCAGCGCGCAGTCGAGCCGCAGCGGCGCACGCAGATCCGCCGAGTACGGCGCGGCCCGCTCGAAGTCGAGGAAAGAGACCGGATCCAGGTCCGGGGTGGAGATCAGGGTCTCAATGCGGTCCGCGAAATCGTTGTAGTCCTCCAGTGCCATCCCTTTACTGACGCGATAACGTGAGGCAAGCTCTTTTGCGACTTCCTCCGCCGGGGTTCCGTTCACAAAGTGGTAGGCATACTCCGCGGCTGTGGGGTTGAGCTGCAGGACCGTCGAGGCGTTAACGATCAGGATGCCGGTGCCATCTTCCTGCAAACGCAGATGAAGGCGGTAAGGTGATCCATCGAGCTCGGACTGCCTGTGATATGTGCCCGCCTGCAGAGGCTGGACTTTCGAAAAGCGGTCCGCCAGGCGATTGATGATTTTCATGGTCTCTCCTTGGGGTTTGCGAAGAAAGCATAAATTCCTTAAATGCCTAGTTGAATATCCATTACACGGATCATTCAGCCCATTGGAAACCCCTTATTTCTGATGTAAGGAACAAAGGTGGGGTTTCATCAGGGGTAAGAAGCAATACTTCATTGATATCCAACGCCGGTCTAGCTAACTGAACCAGGATTGATCCTCCATCCTCCGTCCAGGTCGCCTCAAACATATCATAGGCACTGATGAAGATCGGCCAGGATCGTACGACAACCGGGTTGATTCCATCCGCCGAGGAAACATAGAGCTTGGCCGCATATTCGTTGGTTTCCGGCGTTGTAGACTGGTGCATAAAAAAGGCAAGGGTTTCATCCGGCCGGTGAAAAGGCCACCAGACAGATGCCTGTGTGATGAGCGGTTCAGGCTCTCCGCCTGTTGCCAGACCTCGCCAGAGGCCCGGTTCCATGCCAATCATTCCTGGAAACGTTGATGAGGCCAGATACACCGACTGGCTGTCGCGATTCCAGGAGGCTGTTACAAAAGGCAATTTTGCCAAAACGATCCCATCACTGGTAGAGATAAGGTGAATCTCCGCGCCTTCCCATAGATGTGCATGAGTCATGAGTTTGCTTCCATCGGGGGACCATTTTAGGGGCGAGTAATAAATCAGGCCCGGCATTCCAGTTGCGATATCCTCAATGAGCAGGCGATCTTCCCCACGGACAACATCATACACATGTAGACCGTTTGAGGCGTACGCCAGCCGGTTCCCATCGGGGGACCAGGCCAGGTTGAAAAGCCGTGTGTCGGACCCCAAACTCGCCACCACTTGCCGGGTGGACCCATCCGACTCGGAAATAGTGACCTGGTTTTGGCTCACATAGGCAAGTTTACCCGTTGGGGAAACATCAAAGAAAACAACGGGCTGATTTTCATTCGTAACCTGTGTAGTCGTACGTGCATCAGCCTCCATACGCCAGACTTGCGTGCTCCCACTCTGTTCTGAGAGGAAATATAGTGGTTTAGGGAGCAGGTCCTGATTTGAGGCCAGTACCTCGATATCTACTGTGAGCCGGGCAGTGTTAACGTCTGGGCCAGTCACAGCCTGGCCATCACCCTTGAACAATTGCCAGTGCGCGCCATGGCGGCCAGGTTCATCAGGCGCAATCTGGGGAATGACAAGATCAACTATGGCGTCGGGCTGGATAGCTCCCGGTATTTTGATCTCGGTCAATTCTCCCATTTGCTCGCCTTCCACAAAACGTAATGTGTACTCTGTAGGTGTCCATGTACACGTGCCGTTGTTCTTCACTCTCCATACTTTGGAAAAAGGCTGGGGCGTCCCGAAGCGTGTTCCGGGCGGAATGGTGACATCCTCGAGAAACGCGATGGCAGGCTGGCAGCCTTGTGGAGGGACATCATCAGCTTGTTTGGCTCGCCAGGTCGGCCAGCGGTCGGTCCAATGATTGTTCGTCAGGCGTAATTCGTCTGTTCCATCTGCATTAATCAGATAGATTTCGTAATTACCATCATTGTTTTCATGGCGATCACTCACAAAGACAATCTGTTTGCCATCTGGCGACCAGCTCGGGTCGAAGTCTGACTCCTGGTGGGTCGTAACACGGACGATATTCGTCCCATCACGGTTCATAATGAAGATATCTTGCTGACCCCTCCTATCCTCCTGTTGTTCGGATGCCGTGAAGACGATTCGCTGTCCGTCGGGAGCCCAGATGGGAGCCTCTTCACTAATAGTGGAAGTATTTGTCAATCGAACCAAACCGGATCCGTCCGTATTAATGACAAAGAGATCGCGCAATTGTTGATTGGGGTCCGTGTAGTGTGCGAATACGATCTGATTTCCATCCGGCGACCAGTCGGGATCTGTCGCGTTCTCGGGAATGCTTGGAATGCTCATAGTGGAGGCAGTGGACAAATCTGTCATATGAGTGATCCATCCACCCGCGTCCTCGGCTGTCACAAATACCAGTTTCGTCCCATCAGGTGACCAACGTGGCCCCTCTGCAAACCCCTCTACGATTGTGACCGGCTCAGCACCAACCAGCTTGTCATTCTCACGATGGACATCCATGACTGCGATGCCCACAAACTGTGCTCGCATGGCGATTTGCGTGCCATCGGGGGACCAGGCAGGGCGGCTGAATTCGCCAAAACCGGCGGTCAGGCTGGTCTCCGCGCTGCCGTCAGCGTTCATGGCAATAATTTGCGGGGTACCGCCGCGATCGCTCGCGTAAGCAATCACGCCTTCCAGAGTTTGTACGGGAATTACAGGTGGCGAGGTCGGGGAGATGTGAATTGCCGTAGGCGATGGAGTAGGAGGGTTTGGAATTAAAAATGGAGTACTGGTTGGCTGCGAAGAGGATGCAGGCGAGCAGGCCTGCGAAATCAATGCAAGCAGGACCGGTAACCAGGCTATTCGTGATACTTGTTTCATTGCCGATTCCACTCTCCGATTTTGAAGGATTGCCAATCAAACTGACACTGAGAAAGCTTGAACTGCCTCAAATTGTAATGGACATCCGCCGCCGCACTCCGCGACGACCGGACAGCCGTCACACTTGGCTGGCAGGCTTCTTCGCTCGCGGAGCTGGACGGAAAGCCGGTGATTCCAGATGGATTCCCACGGGTCATTCAGGAAATTTCCAAGGGAGTGATAGTAAGACTGGCACGGCAGCACGTTTCCATTCGACTCGATGCACATGCTGTAGAGCGCGGCCGTACAGCCCTTCACACCCAGATTGGCCTGGGTCGGGTCGAAATGGCAATATTGAGTCGGCGTGTACCAGATGAGCTTTTGCCCGCGTTCGGAGGTCTTCTGTACGGCCATGTCGAGAATGGGCTGGAGCTCACGCTCTGCGAGACCGGTGCCGACAGTGAGGCCGTGACCCGAGTAGATGAGCGCGTTGAGCCCGATCGTGGGCACGCCGATATCTGCCAGAAAATCGAGGGTATCGGGGATGGTGTGTACGTTGGTGCGCAGCATCGTCGTATTCGTCATCACGTAAAGCGGATTGGCGAGCGCGTTCCTCAGTCCCTGAATGGTCTGTTTGAATGCGCCTCTGGCACGCATCATCTCATCATGGATCTGTGCATCGCAAGATTCCACTGTGATCTGCACATGGTCGAGCCCGGCCTCCACAAGTTTTCGCACATACTTTTCATCTGACAACCGGCGCGCGTTCGTGTTCAAGCCTGTGATCTGGCCGTTGCTTTCGGCATGCGCGATCAGCTCGGGCAGATCATTCCGCAGGGTCGCTTCGCCGCCTGTAAAGACGATGTGCGGCACGCCCAGAGACCAGAGTTTGTCCAGGACCAGCTTCCAGTGTTCCGTATCCAGCTCCGGAAAATCTCGTTCCCGCGCGTTATAGCAGTGCGCGCAATCGTTGTTGCAGCGATACGTGATCGCCAGATCCATGCGATAGGGCGCGGATGGATGCGCGCTGAACGGCATGAGCGTGTCCAGCTCCAGCTCGTGAACGGGGCAGGCGCCGTCGGGCCGGATCAGCTCGGAAAGCTGGACACGAAAGTCGGAGAGGTCGGCGCGGGCCTGAGAGGCGCTGACTCGATATTCGGACTGGATGGCTTTGACAGCTCTCTTCTCTTCGGTATTCTCAAGAATCAAATAGGCCATCAGTGCCGCGGTTGGATTCAGGTGCATGACGCTGTTGGCGTTGACGATCAGTGTCCCTGTGCCGCCCGGGTCGATGCGCAGGTGAATGCGCGATTTTTCGTGCTCGTTCTGGTGAGTGTAGTGGTAAATCTGCGTGCCTGAGCGCGAGGTCTCCCGACGTCGCAAGCCAAAGATTTGTTTAAAATTCAGGGACATCATTGACGCTGCCGTTCTCTATAACTTGATTTCGTTTTACCCACTTGCGGTTCATCAAATCCCGATAGCTACTAAAAGCGTAATGCTCGGGGCGTCTGACAAGTCCATGTTTGACAGGATTCCAATGGACATAATTCAATTTGGTAAAAAACTCACGTCTGTCCGTAATGCAAGTATCAAAGTAATTCCACCAAACAGGACGGCCAGTTTGACCATCTTCAGAGTTCCACTTTCTATTTGTCATATTCGTTCTACCGCGACGACTGGAGTCGTCGCGCTCTATCTTCCTCCTCCCGCACAGGCGCAGGCACAACCCGCACAGGCACAGGCGCATGCACAGGAACGACCACCGCCGCTCCGCCCGCCGCGAGAGCCACCGGTGGAGCTCGGCTTCGGAGGCGGATTCGTCACGTTGGTG
>DASTFG010000258.1:0-6641 GCA_035708785.1 Anaerolineales bacterium | reverse complement strand
TCTCGATGTTGATATCCGAAAGTGCTTTGAAATTGCCATAATAAAAATCAAGGTTGTTTACAGAGAAAACAGGTTGCGATGCAGTCATAGTCGGATTTTATCATGCCAATCACAGGCTCCGTACTTTCGGCTATAATTCGGCTTAATGGAGCGTCTCATTCGGCTCGCCATCTCCTTATCGATCCTCGCCTTTACCATTTCATGCAGTTCTGCTTCATCAGAAGGGGCCGGACCTGATTCTCCCGACGCCTATATAGAAAACAAAGGCTCGGATACTATTGTTAATCTCGCGCTGGCCTGGGCGGAAAGATATCAGAGCGATTATCCCGACGTTCGGATTTCGGTGACGGGCGGTGGGTCCGGGACGGGGATCGCTGCGCTCATCAACGGGACGGTGGACCTCGCCAACGCTTCACGCCAGATCAAACAGGAGGAAATCGATCAGGCGCAGGCAAACGGTGTCGAACCTGTTGAGCACACCATCGCGCGGGATGCGATCGCAGTCATCGTGCATCCCGAAAATCCGGTCAGTGAATTAACCCTCAAGCAGATCTCCGATATCTATAGCGGAAAGTACAATAATTGGACGGAGGTCGGGGGTGAGGACAGGCCCATCGTGCGCCTCTCGCGCGAGACCAACTCAGGCACACATGTCTATTTCCTGGAGACGGTTTTGCGATTAGGCCACAGTGAGGATAGAACGCTCTTTTCCATGGACACGCTGCTGCTTCCCTCTTCTGAAGGGATCATCGCCGAAGTGCGTCAAAACCCGAATGCAATCGGCTATGATGGTCTCGGTTACGTGCCGGAAGACTTGAAAATGATCGCCATTGCAGAAGAGGAGGGCGGCTCCTATGTACTACCCTCTATCCCAACCGTGAACGATAAAAGCTACCCGATTGCACGCGATCTTTATATGTATACAGATGGGCAACCGTCGGGGGTCCTCAAGGAGTATCTCGACTGGATCCTTTCCGCAGAGGCACAGGAGATTGTTGCGGAGCTCGGTTTTGTTCCGGTCAACGATCTGTGAGGTATCATGGAAAAATCACTGAACTGGGGCGAATTTGTCATTACCCGCCTTATCAAGGCTTCCGGCTATTCGGCCATCCTCTTTGTCGCCCTCATTTTTTTCTTCCTCGTCCGGGAAGGTTTTCCCACTTTTCGAGAAGTGGAAGTCTCCTCGATTTCCAGAACTCGCTTGTACCCAATAGAAGACTACTTTGGCATCCTGCCTCTGATCACAGGCTCGCTCATCGTGACGATCGGCGCGGCACTGGTCGCCGTTCCATTTGGCATTGGCACGGCAATCTACATCTCTGAGATCGCGCCGCGCTGGGTGAGGGAAATCCTCAAGCCCCTGGTTGAATTGCTTGGCGGCCTTCCCTCGGTCGTGCTCGGTTTCCTCGGGATTTTGGTCCTCTCGCCTTATTTGCGAGTCTTGCTGGACCTCCCGACCGGTCTGACCGCCTTTACCGGATCGCTGCTCCTGGGTGGGATCGCGGTTCCCACGGTTGTGTCGGTTGCGGAGGACGCGCTCGACGCTGTGCCGCGCGCCTATCGCGAGGGCGCGTGGGCACTGGGCGCAACACGCTGGCAGACGATCTGGCGTGTGACTTTGCCTGCCGCGCGCTCGGGTGTATTGACCGCCGTGATGCTCGGGGTTGGCCGCGCCATCGGGGAAACGATGACTGTCATGATGGTGACGGGAAATGCCCCGGTGCTGGCCCTGACGCTCGGAAGTCTGTTCTCCCCCGTCCGGACGATGACGGCGACCATCGCTGCGGAAATGGGAGAGGTGGCCAATGGCAGCATCCATTATCACGTGCTGTTTTTTATTGGCATCGTCCTGTTCCTGATCTCGCTGGGTGTAAATATTGCAGCTTCGTCCGTTGTCTTCCGCGCAAAGAAGCGTGCCGAGAGAATCCTGTCGTAGAAGGAGCCTTCCCATCTGCAACCGATTGCAACCCATAAACTGATATGAAAAATCTTGCCGCCCGCAACCGTCATCTCACGCAGCGTCTGGGCTTCACCCTCATCACCCTCATGGCAATCGCAACTGTTCTGCCAATTGTTGCTGTTGTTATTTACATCTTCCTCCAGGGCCTGCCCGCCATTTCGCTCGAATTTCTGACGGACTTCCCGCGTGAGGGGATGCGCGCGGGGGGTATTCTGCCGGCCATCATTGGCACAATCTATCTTACGGTGGGAACAGCGATTTTCTCGGTTCCGCTTGGGATCGCCGCGGCGATCTACCTTTCCGAGTATGCCGGCGACACCCCTCTCACCCGTACTATTCGTATCGCGATCATCAATCTCGCAGGCATCCCCTCGGTGGTCTATGGGTTGTTCGGGCTGGGTTTGTTCGTCCTTTTCCTGAATTTCGGAACGTCGATCCTGGCCGCTTCGCTCACACTTTCGATCATGACCTTGCCTGTCATCATCAGCACTGCGGAAGAATCCCTGCGCGCGGTTCCGCAGGCATTCCGTACGGTGAGCATCTCGCTGGGCGCCACACGCTGGCAGACGATCCGCCGCATCGTTCTGAAGGAAGCCTTGCCCGGTATTCTCACCGGGGTGATCCTTGGGCTCGAGCGTGCTGCCGGTGAAACAGCTCCCATCCTTTTCACAGGTGCAGCCTTCTTCCTGCCGCGCCTCCCACAGACTCCCTTCGACCAGACCATGGCGCTGCCTTATCATCTTTTTGTGATCTCCACACAAGTGCCCGAGATGCCCATTCAAATCCAATACGGTACGGCGCTCGTACTGCTGGTCTTCGTCTTGACCATGAATTTGATCGCAACAGTGATCCGTTCAAGGGCAAGGGCAAAACGACAGTGGTAAATGAATAAAATAGTCATAGAGAATTTATCTTTACAATATTCCGATGGAACCGAGTCCCTGCGTGGCATCAACCTGAACATACTGGAAAAAGCCGTGACGGTCCTCTTTGGCCCCGCGGGAGGCGGGAAGTCGACGCTGCTGCGCTGCATCAACCGGCTGAATGATCTTACGGAAGTGAAAGCCTCGTCCGGGCGCGTCCTGATCGATGATCAAGATGTCCTTGACCCCGGAACAGACGTGATCAACTTGCGGCGTAAGGTCGGCATGGTGTTTGCCCGCCCTGTTGTTCTGCCGTTGAGCATCCGCGGAAATCTGACATACGGCTTGGAGCTCGCAGGCGAGAAGCGCAGGTCGAAGCTGGATGAGGCGGCCGAACGGAGCCTGAAGCTGGCCGCGCTGTGGGATGAAGTCAAAGACCGGTTGGATGACCCTGCCATCGCCCTCTCCGGCGGACAGCAGCAGCGCCTGTGCCTGGCGCGCTCGCTGGCCTTGCAGCCTGAGATTATTTTGCTCGATGAGCCGACATCCGGCCTGGATCCGATTTCTACCGGCAAGGTAGAGGCCGCGCTGCAAGAACTGAAGAAGGAATATACGATCGTGCTTGTCCCTCATTCCGTGCAGCAGGCAGGCCGCACCGCCGATTACGCGGCGTTTTTCCTGCAGGGAGAGCTGATCGAATACGGGGAAGGCAAATCTCTTTTCACCGCGCCCAAGGAAAAACGGACAGAAGATTACATCACGGGAAGGTTTGGGTGATTTTAGCGTCTGAGGCCTTCACTACCGCCTAGCACGGCGGTTTAAATAAACACTCCGTGAATCAAAAAACGGTCCTCTTCCTCTGTACGGGCAACTCGTGCCGCTCGCAAATGGCCGAAGCGATTGTCAATACGCGCCATCCGGTATGGCGAGCCTATTCGGCCGGGACAAAGCCCGCGGGCTATGTGCACCCAAAGGCGATACGGGCTTTGGAAGAGATCGGCATTACGCATGCGGGCCGGTCCAAACAGATCGATGAACTGCATACCAGGGACTTCGACCTTGTCGTGACCGTCTGTGATTCAGCCGCGGAGGAATGCCCGGTATGGCCCGGGAAAGCGGGGAGACGCGTCCACCACAGCTTCGTGGATCCTGCCAAAGCGAAGGGGACGGATGAGGAACAGATGGCTGTTTTCCGGCAGGTGAGAGGCGAGATGCTGGAATTTATTCCCAAGTTACTTGGAGGGAGTGTCACATGAGCAATCCATATGACATCTTATTCGAAACGGTTCGGATTGGTCCGGTAGTGGCTCCGAACCGTTTTTATCAGGTGCCCCACTGCAACGGATTCGGCCACCGCATGCCTCAGGGGATGGCCGCCATGCGCGGCGTCAAAGCTGAAGGAGGCTGGGGTGTCGTCTGCAGCGAGGAAGTGGAGATCCATCACTCGAGCGATCTCTCGCCCTATTTTGAGGGGCGCTTGTGGGATGATGCCGATATCCCGGCTCTGGCATTGATGGCAGAGGCTGTTCATGAACACGGAGCGCTGGCGGGTATTGAACTTTCTTATAATGGATATGACGCAACGAATTTATACTCGCGCGTCCCATCGCTTGCACCGCGTTCGATGGGCACGATCGGCGGCTCGAACTATGATCCCGTGCAAACCCGCCGCATGGACAAGGAAGATATCCGTAACGTGCGCCGCTGGCATCGCGAGGCGGCCCTGCGCGCCAAACACGCCGGTTTCGATATTGTTTATTGTTATGCGGGTCATGGAATGACGGCTGCAATCCAATTTATTTTGAAACGCTATAACGACCGCACAGATGAATATGGCGGGAGCCTGAAAAATCGCGTGCGTTTCCTGCGTGAGCTGATCGAAGAGACAAAAGAGGGGGTTGGCGATACCTGTGCCGTGGCAGTTCGTTTGGCCGTGGACGAGCTGATGGGAGAAGACGGGCTCACACATCAGGGAGAGGGTCATGACATGGTTGCCATGCTCGCCGAACTGCCTGACCTTTGGGATGTGAACATCAGCGGGTGGAACAACGACTCGGCAACATCACGCTTTACGAAAGAAGGCTATCAAGAGCAATATATCTCGTTCGTAAAGAAGTTGACGACGAAGCCCGTTGTCGGTGTGGGACGATACACGTCGCCTGATTCGATGGCCTCGGCCATCACGCGCGGCGTGATGGACTTCATCGGCGCGGCGCGGCCCTCGATCGCGGACCCCTTTCTTCCCAACAAAGTCAAGGAGAGAAGGATCGAGGATATCCGTGAGTGCATCGGCTGCAATATCTGTGTCACAGGCGATACGCGCTTTGTACCGATCCGCTGTACGCAGAATCCAACGATGGGGGAGGAATGGCGGCGCGACTGGCACCCTGAGATCATGCCACCGAAGAAAACAGATAAGGAGGTCATGATCGTCGGCGCGGGGCCCGCGGGATTGGAAGCGGCGCGGGCGCTCGGCCAACGCGGCTACCAGGTGAGTCTGCTCGAGGCGCGCAAGGAGCCTGGGGGACGTGTGATCCGTGAAGCCGCCTTGCCGGGTCTGAGCGAATGGCGGCGCGTGGTGGATTGGCGTTTAACCCAGATTCGAAAAATGAAGAATGTTGGGATCTATCCTTCCAGTCCGATGTCTGCCGAGGAGATCCTGGAAACCGGTGCGCAGAATATCATCCTTGCCACCGGAGCCACCTGGCGGCGGGACGGGATCGGGCGTACGCTGTGGAAACCCATCCTGGGCCATGACTTGCCGGGTGTGTTTAGTCCGGATGATTTGATGGATAGAAAATCGGTAATTGGTAAATTGTTAAACGGGAATTGGGTTGTTTACGATGACGACCATTATTACATGGGTGGCGTACTGGCAGAACTGCTCGCAGAGCAGGGATGTAACGTCTCACTGGTCACACCGGCACCGCTGATCAGTTATTGGTCGCAGTATACGCTGGAGCAGGAACGAATCCAGCAAAGGCTGATGAGACTTGGCGTGAAGTTATACCCGCAGTATGTGCTGAGCAGGATTAGCAGGGATTGCGTTGAGTTGTCGAATACAATTTCTGGAGATGAAATTGAATTGCCCCGCGAGGGGGTTGTGCTGGTGAGCGATCGAACTCCAAATGATGTGATTTATCAATCTCTCAAGTCTGTTCTCGATGAAGGAAAACTACAATCGTTACGGATCATCGGAGATGCCGAAGCGCCGAACATCATTGCACAGGCTGTGTTTTCTGGTCATCTGGCGGCGAGGGAGTTCGATGAGCAAAAGATTGAAGGAACGCCATTCAAAGTGGAGAGGATAATGTAACGCTGCGGGGAAGGGCGACTGCCCTTCCCTACGGCACTGTTATCACCACACCCGCTCCAAATTTGGGTTATCCAACGGCTTTCTCCCGACTTTCGCCATATCAATCCATTGGCCGTGAACTTTGACTCGTACCACATCGCCCGTAAAGTCCGTCACGGTGCTGCCATTATTGTTGAACAGCCAGGAACCGACCGCGTAAATATCCACAGGAACTCCCAGCTTTTCAAACCTGCGAATCTTCTCTGGATTGAATCCACCTGAGACGACGATCTTCACATTGCGGCAATACTCGCGCGCCTTATCTTTCCAAGCCGCGGGGAGGTTCCAGCCCCCCCAGACGGAATCTAATGCCTGGCGGATGTAGAATACCAGTCGCGGGTTTACACCAAGGTCAAGCGATGGATCTCCTAATGGCTGAACAGACACATCTCGCAGCGTTCCGCTCGTATCCAATCGAACCCCGTACAAAATATATTTTGCGGCCTCAGCTTCATCGCCTGCA
>DASTFG010000257.1:0-13193 GCA_035708785.1 Anaerolineales bacterium | reverse complement strand
ATCCGTGCTCATGTCGCTCCAGCGCGGGTGATGGTAATGGTCAAGGCAAACGCGTATGGGCACGGCCTGGATGGCGTCGCGCCCTTCATCGAACCATTTGTGGATTCCTTTGGCGTTGCCCTTCCCGAGGAGGGAGTTCATCTACGTGGGCTGGGGATCACGAAACCTGTCCTTGTGGCCGGTGGAACTCTGCCGGCGCAGGTCCATGCCTTTGCGGAATATGATTTGACCCTCAGCGGCTCTTCTATCGAATTGCTCGAAGCGGCGGAGGCGGTTGCTTATTCAACAGGCAAACGCATTAAGGTCCATCTGAAAATCGACACGGGGATGGAAAGGGTGGGGGTTCGGGAATATGAAGCAGAGGCATTGATTGAAAAGTCGATAGCGTGTAGCCAGCTTGATATTGAAGGAATCTATACACACCTGGCAAACTCTGAATTGAAGGATGAAACATATTCTCACGTTCAGCTCCAGCGCTTTCACGAAGTCCTAAATATCTATGAGAGGCGCGGCCTACTTATCCCGCATTTGCGACATGCCTGTAATTCCGGTGGTATCCTGAACTTGCCTGAGGCGCATCTCGATCTGGTCCGCCCGGGCATTCTGTTCTATGGGGTATATCCAGGGAGTGAAGTGGATCGCCCCGTGGGGGTGAAACCGGCCCTGACATGGCGCTCGCGGGTCGCTTACTCGAAGATCGTGCGGCCGGGCCGCCCGGTCAGTTATGGGTCGCTGTGGCAACCTGAAAGGGAGACGAGGATCGTCACCATCCCGTGCGGCTATGCGGATGGTTATTTCCGGCGCATGACGAACCAGGCGCAGGTGATCGTCCACGGAAGGAAATACCCGCAGGTTGGACGGATCTGTATGGATCAATTTATGGTGAATGTTGAGGAGACGGATGCAAGAGTGGGCGATGAAGTTGTGCTGCTGGGCGAGTCGGGTCCTGAGCGAATTACAGTCGAAGACCTTGCCGCCTGGACGGGCACCAATGAATATGAGGTTCTGACGAATATCAGTGCCCGCGTGCCGCGCGTGTACATCAAGGGGTGATGGTAGAATCAAGGGACTATCCCTTTTGAGGTGCAGTGTGACAAATCTGATTCGGAAATACTGGATGATCGCAGTGATTGCAGCTTTGATCGTGGGGCTGGATCAATTGACGAAATGGTTGGTGCGGAGCAATATACCGGCAGGCGGCACGTGGCTGCCGGACTCTCTCACATGGTTGAGCCCGTATGCTCGCATCGTGCACTGGTTCAACACAGGTGCTGCGTTTGGCATTTTTAAAGAAGGCGGAATGGTTTTTACCGTGCTGGCTTTTATTGTAATTGCCGCGATCCTCTATTACTATCCCAGGGTTGAGCAGAGTGATTGGTCCCTGCGCCTGGCGATGAGCATGCAGCTCGGTGGCGCGATCGGCAATTTGATCGATCGTCTCACGATCGGGCACGTAACGGATTTCATATCGATTGGCGCGTTTCCGGTGTTCAATGTTGCCGATGCGAGCATTACTGTAGGCTGTGCAGTACTGCTGTTGGGGATATGGTTGAACGAAAGAGCACAAAAGGGAAAATCGGCCAGCCTGGAAGTCACAAGCGGGAAAGTGGAAGAAGTGTGAATGACCGGGTATTGAATTTTCGCTTTGACAGAGAAACTCCTGAGCGGCTCGACAAGTTCTTGGTCGGGCAGTTGCAGGAGTTTTCGCGTTCGCGCATCCAGGGCCTGATCGCCGAGGGTCTCGTCGAGGTGAACGGCCAGATGGCGAAAAAGGCCGGTCAAATGCTGGAGAGTGGATTCGATGTGTCGGTTCGGATTCCGCCTCCCGCGCCGGGAGCGTTGATCCCCGAAGATATCCCACTCGATATTCTGTTCGAGAATGAGGACCTGTTCGTTGTCAACAAACCCGCGGGCATGGTTGTTCACCCGGCGGCGGGGCATGCGAGCGGGACGCTGGTCAACGCGATCCTGGGATACGATCCCGGGCTGGAAGGGATCGGGGGAGAGGAGCGGCCGGGGGTTGTCCATCGCCTGGACAAGGCGACCTCCGGCCTGATCCTACTGGCAAAAAACGAACGCGCTCACCGCTGGCTCCAGGATCAGTTTCGCTTGCGAAAGGTGGAAAAGACCTATTTGGCTCTCGTAGACGGAAAACCGCCCACCCCTTCCGGCCGTGTGGAGACACATATCGGGCGCGACCCGAGCCACCGGAAACGGATGGCCATTGTCACGGAAAGCCGGGGCCGTGAGGCCATCTCAGAATACAAAACCCTCGAAAGCTTCAAAGATCATACCTTGCTGGAGTTCCATCCCCTGACCGGTCGGACACACCAGATCCGTTTACAGTGTGCCTTTTTGGGCTGCCCGATTGTTGGCGATGAAGTTTACGGGAGAAAAAAACCCTCACTGGATCTTGACCGTCACTTTCTACATGCTTATCGGCTGAAAATCGTTTTGCCTGGAGAAAAAGAGCCTGTATTTCTTGAAGCTCCATTACCGGATGAATTGGAACGGGTACTGGCCTCTTTACGCGCCCAATCATGAAAGAGTCCCTGATCCTGGTGAAGCACTCCCTGCCTGAGATCGTAAGGAGTCTTCCGGCGCGCGAGTGGAAGCTTTCAGAAGAAGGACAACGGCGTGCACAGCGGCTGGCCGAGCGATTGAGGCCGCTCCACCCTGAGGTAATCATCTCGAGCATGGAGCTAAAGGCAAGAGAGACAGCAAAGATTATCGGAGACAGGCTTGGCCTGGACTATCACCTTGCTCATGCACTGCATGAGCATGACCGAAGCAAAATGTCCTATCTCTCTGAGGGCGAGTTCCAGGCAGCCATGCGCGAATTCTTCGAAAGGCCGGAATCCCTTGTCTTTGGAGGTGAGACGGCTGAGGAAGCATACGTCCGTTTTCATCGGGCTGTGTATGCCGTGCTGGAGTCTCATCCAGATCAGTCGATTGTGATCGTCGCCCATGGCACGGTCATCTCCTTATTTATATCGCGGCTGACCGGGATCCCCGCCTGGTCTCTTTGGAAGAGACTTGGCCTGCCATCCTACGCTTCAATTGATCTACAAACAAATACGCTGATGAGAACCGAAAATATTCCCTGAGGAGGATCATATGGACTATATTGACCTGCGTTCAGATACCGTTACCAAGCCAACGCCCGAGATGCGCGAGGCGATGGCAGAAGCGGAAGTGGGCGACGATGTGTATGGAGATGATCCCACCGTCAATCGTCTGCAGGAGATGGCTGCAGAGATGCTGGGAAAGGAAGCCGCCTTGTTCGTTCCCTCCGGGACAATGGGCAATCTTCTTGCACTGCTGGTTCACTGCCAGCGCGGAGATGAAGTGATCGTCGGGAATCAATCTCACGTTTATCTGAATGAAGCAGGCGGCATGTCTGCGTTGGGAGGGATTCAGCCATGTCCCATCCAAAACCAGCCAGATGGAACGCTGGCCCTGGACGACATTCTCGCTTCCATCCGCAGCGAGGATGTGCATCACCCGATCACCCGCCTGGTGTGCCTCGAGAACACACAAAACATTTGTGGCGGCGTCCCGCTGACGGCCTCTTATATCCAGGATGTGGCTGAACTGGCGCATCACCATGATCTTCGCTTACATATTGATGGGGCGCGGATCTTCAACGCTGCCGTCGCTCAAAATGTCCCGGTCAAGGATCTGGTCGCTCCCGCCGATTCGGTTATGTTTTGCTTGAGCAAAGGGCTCGCGGCACCAATTGGCTCTATGCTGGCCGGCTCTCGGGAATTTATCCTGCGCGCCCGGCATCTTCGCAAGATGCTCGGCGGAGGCATGCGCCAGGTGGGTGTCGTTGCTGCTGCGGGGATTATATCTCTGGAGAAGATGGTACACCGGCTGGCAGATGACCACGCCCGGGCTCAGAAGCTTGCCGACGGGTTACGCCAGGTCAACGGCTTGGTCGTGGACCAGAATTCGCCTTATACCAACATGGTCTATTTGAATCTGGCGCATGATGTGACCCTCACCTCGACGGAGGTGAGTCGAAAAATGAGGGAACTGGGTCTGCTGGTGGATGCCGAAAACGCGCGGCGATTCCGTCTGGTCACACACTACTGGATCGATGATCCTGCTGTAGAGACAGCTGTCTCAGCGTTTCGCCAGATCTTGAATTAGAGCTATGCCGGTGCCTGCCTGTGCCTCCTCATTCACGCTCAATGCATGCCAAGTGATTTTCCGCGGGCTCGATCTGATTCCTGCCGCGTTCTTTCGCGATGTATAATCTGCGGTCTGCCAAATCGATAAGCCGGAAGATTTCATCGGCTTCTTCAGGGAAGATGGCAATGCCCTGGCTTATAGTGGGAATTGGCACCAGATTGTGGTTACGGTCTTCCACCTCCAAAAATTGCATGCTTTCACTGATCCGTTGTGCAACCTGCATTGCCTGCGGACCCGTTGCACCCGGTAGGGAAATGATAAATTCCTCTCCACCCCAGCGTCCCACTGCATCCTTCTGCTTGACATGCTGTCGGATCACACTGCAAAGTTAGGTCAGAATGCGGTCACCGACCAGGTGACCAAAGCTGTCGTTATACTCCTTGAAAAAGTCGATATCCAGCATAATCAGACTCAAAGATGCGTGTCTGCTGAAGGTTGCTTCTGCTTGTTCCTCCAATCTCTTAAGGAAGTGACCATGGTTATAAACACCTGTGAGACTGTCCAAACGTGTCTGTTCTTCGACCTGTGGATGCCGTATCGTGTTGTCCAGGGCGAGTGAGACATATTCAGCCAGAGTGGAGAGCAGTTCCAGGTCAGGCTGATCGAACGCGTTGGGCGTGTAGGAACCGAGCGCAATTATTCCGTTCACGTTTTCTCCTTTCAAAGGAACACCTATCCAGGAAAGGCTGGCCTTTTCCCGACCGATCACAAAGAGGCCCACGCCCTCCAGAGGAACCTCTTGGCAGAGATCCGGAAGAAGCAGTGGCTTTTGGTTTCTGATCACCCAACCCGATAGAGTCCCGATCAGGGGTACTCGCCTCTCATGGAAGTACTCTCCATCGTCGTAAAAGAGATCAAGATGAAGCTCATTCTCTTTGACAATCCCTACGAAGTAGGTATCTGCTTCGAGCGCATCCTGGAATGTGGCATTGATCAAAGAAAGGGTCTGTTCTGTTTCCAGCGATAACGTGATCTGACGGCTGAGTCTGTTGATGGTCTCCAGCCGATGAAGATGCTGGTGTGTCGCGTCCATGCTATGGAGAAGGGCTTCCATTACGATGATTGAAATGGCGAGAGGGGTAGCGTATTCAATCACGCCGGTCATAGTGGATAGGCTTGAACGCTGAAGTAATAGACTCACCGCCAGTGTGAGAAGGAGAGATAGATAGGCCAAGGATCGTCCTGAAACGATCGCCACGGCAACGACCCCAAATACGATCAGAAGTTGTGACACTGGATCTAGATGATCAGGCAAGAAATAAGTAAGGAGACCCAGGCCGATGCCGCTTGAGATCGAGTTCAATGCCCCGTAGGTTTTTCGAAAGTCAATTGCCCGGACTATCAGTAAATGATTGATCACCATAAAGAGGATGAGCGCGCTTCCATAAGCGATAAAAGAAAAATCCCCCGAGGAGCGGTTCAAAGCATTTTGAACCATCACAGCGGCAACAATGCAGATGGATGCGACGCTAACCGGCAAAAGACATCGCCGAATGAAATTCGGCGTAATGGTTGAAAGATGTTTCCCTGCTCTCATGCAATCGTCTTCTCGCCTTCGATAAATTCCCTATATGGCAGATCTGCAAGAGCCTCGACAATTTCCGGATCAAACAGAATATTCGCCTGCTCCCTCAAATATTGAAGCGCTTCCTCCGGTGATGATTTCTTGCGATAGCTGCGGCTGCTGGTCAGCGCATCGAACACGTCGACCACAGCGAATATCCGTGCCTGGGTGGGGATCTCTTTTTTGATGAGCCCCAGCGGGTATCCGCTTCCGTCCCAGCGCTCATGGTGATAGCGGATGACAGGAAGGGTCTCTTGCAGGAACGGAATGCCTTCAACGATGCGTGCCCCGATATCGGGATGGACGCGCATGATCTTCCACTCGTCCGTGGTCAGACTACCTGTTTTGTGCAGGATTGTGTCACTGATGCCGATCTTGCCGATATCGTGGAGCAGCGCGCCTCTTTCTAAGGCCTTGAGCTGCTGCCCTGTTAATCCGATCTTTTCTCCCAGTAAACAGGCCAGGCGACTGACCCTCATACTGTGCCCCTCGGTTTCCCGGTCTCGGGCGTCCAGCGCCGACATGAGGGCGGTCAGCGTTCGGTCATAGGTGATTTCCAGTTCCTCATAGGCCGCCTCGAGTTGTTTTGCCTGCTGCCGGGATTCTAAGAGCAAAATGGAGCGCTCCAGAGCAATTGCTGCCTGGTTTGCCAGCGTCTGCAAATTTGCAAAATTTTGGCCTCTACTTTCTGGCATTTTCATCCACAGTGCGCCATACGTGCGGCCTCGTGTCAGAAGTGGATAACAGACAAGCGATCCGCTCTCCACCGAAACGATGATGCTTTGTCCCGTCTCGATTGCTTGGTCGATGATCTGTGCCGGATGCTCGCGGCGTCTGTGCAGGCCGCTGGCATCGATTTCCACCTCAGCCTGTATCTGGCCATCACGCGTCAAAAGGACAATGCCTGTCTCCTTCGCATTCGTCACCTTATGGGCAACCTGGGCGATCAGCATAGCTGCATTGCTCAACTCCTCTGCCTGGATCACATCGACGCTCAACTGGTACAGCATCGAGGTGATATTGAGGGTGTTACGCAGTTCCTGATACAGCCACGAACTCTCGATCGAAGCTGCAGCCTGCGAGGCAAGCAAATCTGCGAGGGATTCGTCGTTCTCCGAGAAGAAAATCTCCTCCTGTTTTCCAAATGCGAGGATGGTGCCAATGCTCAGGCGGTGCAGGCGGATCGGAATTGCTAGCACACTTCTTAGTCCGGCATGATCGATCTCCAGCTTATTCGAGCTGACATACTTGCGCAGGTCACGCACGCGGAAAGGCTTTGTTGCGTTTAGAGCGGCCTGCATTAAGGGCTCTTCTGAAAGTTTTTCATCCAGCGACGAAAGCAGGAGGGGCGCATCGCCTGCGAATGCCGTGCGTGAGAAGTTACCCTGCTGGTCCAGAAGAGTAACAAATACAAAACGCGCTTCCAGGGTTTTGCGCGCAATGACCGCGATCTCGAGCACTGCAGCCTGCGGATCCAACAATGTGGTCAATGATATACCTGCCTGGATCAGTTCGGTCAGTCGCTGATGGTAACTCGCACGGTCCCAGGCCCGCATCAGTTCGGAGGCCACGCCCTCGGTAATGGCAGCATCTGGCCCCGTGAACATGTGTGGTTTTTCGGAGCATAGTACCAGCACGCCTTTGACATGCCCGTGCTGGATCACTGGTACACTGATGAGGGAAAGTGTGGCCTCGTTCTGAATAGGGATGAAGTCAGGATCCAGCCGCACATCATTCACGATTTGGGTCTTTTTCAATCGCGCCGTTCGACCGATCACGCCCTTCCCGGCGTCTCGTCGATAGCCGGGTGGGATGATGCTCGTCATATTTCCTGCTGCGGCCAGGACGACATAACCCTGGTTTTCGGGCTCGGACATCATGAGTGCCACGATCGAACAATCCATGGCACGTTCGAGAGTGTTGACTGCAAGCTGCGCCGCAACCGGTGGATCCAGTTCAGCCTCCAATTGCTGGCTCAGCTCATTCAAGAGGGTTAGTTGTGTGGTCCGCCGTTTTTCGGCCGCCAACTGATGGGTAAGAGATGTGATTTGTTCATTCAATGCGTTGATGTTTGTCGAAGGGTCAGGCATGAGAATCGAACGCAGCTGTTCTTTCTCAGTGCGCTGACCCGACCGACTCTCTGCAGATGAGGCATTCTGGAAAATCCCGTAGGTTGTCAGCACGGTTATGACGCTGCTCAGAAGGAAGCCGGCCTCTCGTCTGGGCGAGGCAGCCCGCTCCAGAATAAGGATCAATCCAATCACCGTGAGGATCTGGATCGCGAGCAGGCTCTCATTCGCACGCCAGCCAAGGGTACCTTTTATGGTGATGGAACGCATCACGTTTAAGAAAGAAAGCAGGGAAATCACAAACAACGCGGCGCCGAAGGCGATGCTCCCCCAGCGAGGAATATATTGTAGGACAACTTCCAGTCTTGTGGGAGTAAGTAATATCCCCTGCGCCAGTAAAGAGAGGATTCCGGCGATAATAAGATGAATCTTCCGGGATGAAGATAAAGGCATTCTTTTCATTGGGGCTGCAGTAAGGGCACTTATTCCACAATTGTAATACATGACAACTTGATCTCCCCCGCGTTACATTACAACCTTGAAAGTATTAATTCTGATATAATTTTCTCTGCACAAGGGAATTTAGGGAGGGCCTGTGCCATTTTTTTTGGTCAGAAGAAGAAGCCCATGATGAACACATTTATCACGCTCGAACAGATTGACGAGGCGGCCGAGGCGGTCCGCAAACATACTGCACATCAGCCGCGCATTGGAATCATCCTCGGTTCCGGCCTGAACGACCTCGCCGCCTCCGTTCAAGACTCGGATATTATTCCGTACGCTGACCTGCCTCATTGGCCTGTCTCTACGGTGCATGGTCATGCCGGACGTCTGGTAATTGGCACGCTGGAGGATGAGAAGGTTTTCATCATGCAGGGGCGCATCCATTTTTACGAAGGCTATAGCATGTCTCAGATCACCCTGCCCGTTCGGGTCATGCAACGCCTTGGCCTGGAGCTCATGATCGTCACGAATGCGGCCGGCGGGGTAAACCCCGATTTTACACCTGGCGATGTGATGCTGATTACAGACAATCTGAATCTGATCGGCATGATGGGCATGAATCCGCTCATGGGCCCCAACCTCGACGAACTTGGCCCGCGTTTTCCCGATATGAGCCAGGCGTACGATCGAAAACTCATGGATTTGGCCCGCAAGGCTGCCGCACAGAACAATATCAAGTTGCTCGAAGGTGTGTACTGTGCATTGAGTGGGCCTTCTTTTGAAGGCCCGGCGGATCTCCGCTTCCTGCGTCTGGCAGGGGCGGATGCGGTCGGCATGTCGACCGTGCCGGAAGTGATCGTTGCTCGTCACGGGGGACTGCGGGTACTGGGACTTTCGGGAATCAGCAATAAAGCCAATCTGGATGGTTCCACCGTAACGACCCATGAGGAAGTGATCGAAGCAGGCAAGGTCATTGCGCCGAAGATGGAAAAGATCATACGGGGTGTGCTACGTTCACTGTGAAGCACTTGCGGTATGGGCCCAATTTATCGTTCTCTCGCTGCCTATGAGCCGCTGATTTACATCGCGTTGGCGATCTGGGGGCTGTTCGTTTTTAGAAGCATGTACCGCTCCTGGCGCGAGTGGCAGGATTCGGTCTACAGCCTTGAGCGCGAGTTCGCTTTAACTCGGCTGGTCCGCGCAACCGCTGTTGCCTTGCTCGTCCTCGGGCTGGTGTTTGCCGAGTTTTTTATTGCGACATTCGTCGCGCCAGCATTGCCGGCCTCCGACATATTAGCTACTCCAACCCTGGACTTGCTCGCCTCACCTGCCGGGACGATCTCGCCAGAAATGGCTACACAGAACGCCCTTTCTCCTGTGCTTTCACCTGTCCCCAGCGGGTCTAGCGGCTGTATCCCGGACCAACTGATTATTACCGCTCCGGAACCGGGGGACGAGGTGAGAGGAACTGTGGAATTAATCGGAACCGCCGATATCCCGAACTTCGGCTTTTTCAAATACGAGGTAACGCCGCTTGGCACGGAGAGCTGGGCGACTGTCTCGGCTGGACGTGAGCCGGTGCGAAATGAAAAGCTGGGAGACCTGGATACTACGACGCTCGCCAACGGGGATTACTTTTTACGGCTCGTGGTGACGGATAACGTCGGGGCCTCGCTCGAGCCCTGCGTGATCGCCATCCGAGTACTTAATCCCTAGTGATGATCCGGAGGATTTGTGACTCTATTTGATATTCGCCCTGCCATTGCAACCGATATTCCGCATCTGGCGGGACTGGATCATTCCTGCATGAGTGATTACGTCTGGCAGTTGGAATTGCGTCGCGATGTCAGCCAGATTACAGCGAGTTTTCGCGAGGTTCGCTTGCCGCGCTCGATCCGTGTGAGCTACCCTCGCAACCCGGCCTCTCTGGCCGATGACTGGAAGCGCCGGGCCGCCGTCATCGTCGCTCTAAATGAGAATAACCCTGTTGGCTATGTATGCGTCGCGGAAAACCATTCCTCTAGGATCGGATGGGTCACCGATATCGTCGTTGCCCCCGACCATAGGCGCAAAGGAGCCGCGTCAGCGCTCCTGACGGCCGCGCAGGCCTGGGGTTCAGAACGAGCCGTTCGCCGTCTCGTGCTGGAAATGCAATCAAAGAATGAGGCTTGCATTCGCCTTGCACAAAAATTCGGATACGAATTCTGCGGGTATAATGACCAGTATTACCCGACTCAGGATGTGGCTTTGTTCTTTGGGAGGGTGCTAAAATAGCGTTGGAAGGGCACCATGTTTAACGGTTGGATGGAAGGTTTACTGGCGGGGTTGATCACGATCAACGATATTTTGACGGCAGGCATCGCCATCACTGCTTTTTCCTTGTTCCTGTATGCCTTGTCGTTCAATCTACGCGACCGTGTTGCGCGCTCGTTCGCGATTATTCTATTATGTGTGGTGGTGATCTTTACGACGGAGGCCCTCCAAAACAAGTCCGTGCCGGATTGGGGGATCGAATTGCTTCTGCGGGTCCAATGGATCGGGATCATCTTTTTACCTCCCTCTTATTTACATCTTTCTGATGCTCTGCTTGTCACTGCAGGACGTCCTTCGCGCGGCCGCAGGCGATTGGCCGTGCGCATGGTCTATGTGACTTCCCTCGTCTTTTTGGTTCTTCTCGGGTTCGGATGGCTCGTTGGCGGGCTTGTGCCTAACGGCGAACCTGCCCCGCATCTACAACGCACAGCCTGGACTAATCTTTTCACCGTTTATTATCTGGCCATCATGATCTGGGCCGGATACAATTTTGTGCGCGCTTTCTCGCGGATGCTGACACGTTCCGGCCAGAGAAGGATGCTCTATTTGATGGCGGGGGCGACCGCGCCCGCGCTCGGTTCGTATCCGTACCTTCTATTTGGCTCGGACATCGCAGCGCGTTTCCCGCTTTTGTTCTGGAGCACGGCACTTGCCATCAACCTGCTCGTGGCCGGCCTGGTGATCACGATGGCATATGCTGTGGCTTTCTTTGGGGTCTCGTGGCCCGACCGCGTGGTGAAGAGCCGTCTGTTTAAGTGGCTTTTGCGCGGACCTGTGACAGCATCGCTGGCATTGGCTGTCATGACGATTGTCCGGCGGGCGGGAGAACTGCTTGGAGGCGAACCCTATACGGCATTCGTGCCGCTCGTCATGGTAGTAACCGTCCTGCTCTTTGAGCATGCCGTCACGTTGTTTGCGCCTCTCTGGGAGAGAGCGCTCTTTTTCGGCCGGGACCGCGGGGAACTCCAGCTGTTGCAGAATGTCGAAGAGAGATTGCTCACGCGCGGTGACTTGCGGCAGTTCCTCGAAACGGTGCTCGCGGCGGTCCGTGACCATTTACAGTCTCCGTGTGCATTTGTCGCTGCCTTGGACGATGGAGAGTTATCGGTGAGTGTGGTTGCCGGGAATCGTTCATTGCTTGAAGATAAAGATCTCAATGAGGCCCTGCACATGGTCAGTCATAACGGCGAAAATGGGAGACATGAATACACATGGGGTGATTTCTGGATTCTTGCCCTTCACCAGCGCAAGGTGAATGGCGACCGGGACGAGATCCCGCCTCTGCTGGGTGTGCTCGGAATTGCCCGCAGGGCAGATCAACCCCTTGATAAGGATCAACGCGATGCTCTCTGGCTGCTGGCGGATCGGGCGGCTCTTGCGCTCGAGGATCGTCAGTTGCAGCAGCGCGTGTTCCGTTCTCTGGAGGATATCCAACCGCAAATCGATATGCTGCAGCTCATGCGCGCGGTCGGGAGGTACGATGCGCGTGCCACCCTCTTAACCCAACCGATCCCGCGAGAGACAGATATGGCCGATTGGGTCAAGGATGCGCTTGCTCATTATTGGGGCGGGCCGAAGTTGACGAATAATCCTCTTATGAAACTACGGGTTGTGCAAATGCTGGTCGAGGAATATGATGGAAATGCGTCGAATGCCTTGCGTGCGCTGCTCCGCAAGGCGGTCGACCAGATCAAGCCGGGCGGGGAGCGCCGCTTTACAAGCGAATGGATTCTTTACAACATTTTGGAGATGAAGTTCATCGAAGGCCGCAAGGTACGCGAGGTGGCAGGCAGACTGGCAATGTCAGAGGCGGATCTATATCGCAAACAGCGTGTAGCGGTTGAGGCAGTGGCCCGTGCCATTCTCGAGATGGAACAAAACGAAGCAGACGATAAGTCAGGAGAACTACATGGACATCAACGGTAAAACAAGGCGCAAGCATGAAAGTCCAATGCCGGTCACGGATGAGGGCTGGTGGGATTCTGTCCTTGCCGAAGAAAGGCGATATTCTTCGCCTGCAGCCCGAGCGCAGCAGACAGACCAAAAAGTCTTTCCCCCGGTGCAGAAAAGACAAGAAGTGCCACAGCCTGCTGTTGTTGCCAAGACAGACTGGGAACGCATACATGAATTGTATCGCGACGATACTATTCTCTCTGTGAAAGTCATTGGACATAATCGGGGCGGCTTGCTTGTAGAGGGGAATGACAGCTTATCCGGCTTCATCCCAATCTCTCATCTTATTGAGCTTGCAGGTAGGAAAGACCTTGCCGCGCGGGATATCAGCCTGGAGGCCTACGAGGGCAAAGCCCTGAAGGTCAAGATTATTGAATGTGCCCCGGAAGAAGGTCGGGTTGTCTTTTCGGAGCGCGCAGCGCTCTCGGAGGCTGGTAAACGTTCACAACTTTTCCAGAGTCTCCGTGCGGGTGCCCGGGTCAAAGGTATCGTCACGAACATCACGGATTTTGGTGTCTTCGTCGACCTCGGCGGGGTGGAGGGATTGATCCACATCTCAGAGCTTTCCTGGGGTCGCGTGACGCATCCTGAGCACATTGTCAGCCTGGGTCAGGAGATCGAAGTCCAGGTTCTGGATCTTTCTGCCGAGCGGT
>DASTFG010000256.1:0-11894 GCA_035708785.1 Anaerolineales bacterium | reverse complement strand
CCTTCGGGATACCGCCTTCAGGCATATGCACATGGATATCCATGCGCTCGAAGACGTCAAAATCGATCCCGAGCCGGGATGCGCGCGAGCGGATATAGCTGAGCGCGGCCTGGCCGGATTCCTGCATGACGTCGCCCATCTGGCCGGTCATCTGCAAACCGCCTTTTCCTTCGAGCACTGCCACCTCTACAGGCATGATCTCGCCGCCGTTCTCCGTCCACGCCAGGCTGGTGACAACACCCACTTCGTCATTCCGTTCGGCCTCTGTTTGAAAGACCTGCTGCGGGCCTAAGAACTTATCGATCGATTCGGGAATGATCGTCGTTGGATATTTCCTGCCCTCGGCTTTCATCCGCGCGATCTTGCGGCAGACGCGCCCGATTTCGCGCTCCAGACTGCGGACACCCGCCTCGTAGGTATACTCGCGGATGATCCGGCGGACCGCGTTGGGCTCGAACACGATCCCCAGCCCATCAATCCCATTCTCCTCGATCTGGCGCGGGATGAGATAGCGGGTCGCGATCTCGAGCTTCTCCTCCTCGATATAGCCGGGGAACTCGATCACCTCCATGCGGTCCAGCAGCGCCGGCGGGATGGTGCTCAGGGTGTTCGCCGTCGTCACGAACATGACCTTCGAAAGATCGAATGGCAGTTCAAGATAGTGATCGCTGAAAGCGTTGTTCTGCTCCGGGTCCAGTACTTCCAGCATGGCAGATGCAGGATCACCGCGAAAATCGGAATAGAGCTTGTCGATCTCATCCAGCATGAACAGCGGGTTGGATGTGCCCGCCCGCTTCATCGTCTGGATGATGCGGCCGGGCAGTGCGCCGATGTAGGTACGGCGATGGCCGCGGATCTCTGCCTCGTCGCGCACGCCGCCTAGCGAGACGCGCACGAACTTGCGCCCAAGTGATTCGGCAATAGAGCGCCCCAGTGACGTCTTGCCAACACCAGGAGGACCCACAAAGCACAGGATCGGCTGGCGTTCCTTTTTCGGTTTCAGAGAGCGCACCGCGATGTATTCCAGGATGCGCTCCTTGGCTTTCTTCAATCCATAATGATCGCGCTCGAGCACTTTTGCCGCGTTCTTCACATCCAGGTTATCAGGCGTGGAATTCGACCAGGGCAGGTCCGCGATCCAATCGATGTAGGTGCGGATGATGCCCACCTCGGGCGCCATGGGCGGCATTTGATTCAGCCGGTCGATTTCTTTCATGGCGACAAGCCTTGGTTCCTCCGGCAGGTTCGCCGCATCGATCTTTTTCTTCAGCTCGCTTACATCGCGTGTGAAGACATCACCTTCGCCCAGCTCGTTCTGAATCTGGCGCATCTGCTCACGCAGATAGTACTCTCGCTGGCTCTTGTCCACTTCACTCTGGACGCGCGAGTGGATCTCGTCCTCCAGCTCGAGCACGTCCACTTCCTGCGCCAGGATCTTGTTCAGCGCCTGCAAGCGCCCGCGCGGCTCGAGCAGCATCAGCAGGCTCTGCTTGGCCTGGTAATTCAATGCCAGCGACGTGGCGATCATGTCCGCCAGCCAGCCCGGCTCGGAGATATTCAAGGCAAAAAGATGCGCTTCCTCGGGGATCGAACGGTCGAGCTGGACGCAGCGCTGGAAGAGGTCCAGGGCCGAACGCATGAGGGCCTGTGTCTGCCGGTCCGCAGCCTGAGGCTCGAGAATGACGCGGGCACGGACCACAAGGTAAGGCGACGTTCGGATGAACTCCACCACCTCCACCCGGCGGCGTCCCTGCACCAGGGCAGAGTGCGAGCCATCCGGCATCTGCAGCAGCCGACCCACCGCCATCTCGACGCCGACCGGCAAAAAGTCTCCAACGCCCGGATGATCGACATCCGGGTCGTGTTGGGTCAGACCAATGACGGTCTGCTCCTTGTGCTGCGCTTCCTGTACGGCGATGAGCGAGCCCTCGCGGCCGACAAAGATCGGCGAGACCATGCGCGGGAATACGACCAGGTCGCGCAGCGGCAGCACTGCGGCTTCGATCAGCCCCTCTTCATTCATCTCCATATTGGGGATGCGGTATAGCTCTTCTGTACGCTGTGAGAGCGTCAGGTCAAAATTATCTTCTTCTTCATTCCATTCTTTCGGGTGATTCATCTTTCTCTACTTTCAACGCCGTCTTCGACGGATGAAATTTTGTTCCATGCTTCCATGACCTCCGCAGTCACGAACATCGAGCCTGCGGATAATACAATGCTACCATCTTTTTCGGATAATTCCAGCGCGCGCTCGAATGCAGATCGGACCGGACTCACCGCTTCAGCCTCCAGCCCGGCCTGGTTCGCGAATTCGACGATCCTCGCAGGATCCAGCGCGCGCGGATGGTCGGCGCGCGTGACAATGAGTCGCCTGATCTTGGGCTTCATCTCCGCGAACATGCCGGGGATGTTCTTATCCTCTGACGCTCCGAAGATGAGGTAGACCATTTTGCCCGGGAAATGCTCTTCGAGCGTCTCTCGCAGCTTGACGAACGAGTCCTGGTTATGAGCCGAATCGAAGATGACAGGCGGCTCACGTCGCACAACCTGGAAGCGGGCGGGCCATTTTACCTCAGCAAATCCTCTCTTAACAGCTTCATCCGAAATCTCAATGCTGCTGGCTTTCAGGGCTGTATAAGCTGTCGCCGCGTTTTCGATTTGGTTGAGACCGAGTAGTGGGATCGTAAGATCGAGTGAGTGCTGTTCCGTAGAAAGTGGAAAGTGGACAGAGGAAAGACGAAGGCTTTGTCCATCCAATGATGAGGTCAGCCGCTCGAATTTTACATCTCTCCCGACCAGGATAAACGGAGAATTTCTCTCTCTGGCTACACGCTCCAGGTCTTGTAGCGCCTCTTCCTTTTGGGGAGAGGAGACGACAGGCACGCCATCCTTGATAATGCCTGCCTTCTCCCCCGCAATCTTCGCGAGTGTATCTCCCAGTACCGCCGTATGATCGTAGGATAGGGACGTGATGACCGACACCTCTGGCGTGACAATATTTGTCGCGTCCAGCCGCCCACCCAGGCCGACTTCGACTACCACGGCATCCACATTCTGTTTGGCAAACGCCAGAAACCCGATTGCTGTTGTGATCTCGAAGGTGGTCAGTTTCGGGACTTTCGCAACCGCCGGTTTGACTTTTTCCACGAGTTCAACCATCTGCTCGTGGGAAATCGGCCGACCATCGATCTGTATCCGCTCACAGTAATCCAGCAGATGCGGAGAGGTATACAGGCCAATTTTATACCCAGCCGCCTGCAGTGCGGCCGCACACAACGCGCAGACCGAGCCTTTGCCTTTCGTCCCGGCCACGTGAATAATGGGATACTTTGTATGTGGATTTCCCAGTTCTTCCATCAATGCAAACATGCGGTCCAGGTTGAACTCCGCCTTGGCAAGCTCGGAGGCGTGTTTGAGGCTATAATCTACAAAAGAGTAGAGGTAGTCGAGGGCTTGGTTGTAGGCAGTTTCGAGATCGGTCATGCGAGGGATTGTAAAACGGAATGAGTGATTCGTAAATCATAAGGTGGAGCATGGACAACACCTGTTTCCTCTGCCGCAAACATAACGGACAAGAAGCTGCCCCACCCGGTAGTTATATCTACGAAGACGAGTATTGGATGGTCTGCCACGCGCCCGGGAAGTTGGGACCGCTGGGAACATTGTTCATCGAGTCGAAGCGGCATTTCCTCGATTACGCCCAGATGACGGATGAGGAGTCGGCTTCGCTTGGAAAGGTGATGAGGAAAATCTATTACGCGCTCAGGCTGCATACGGGTGCCGAAAGAATATACCAAGTCACCCTGATAGAGGGCGTGCCGCATTTCCACTCATGGTTGGTGCCCCGGCGCAAAGACGATGTGGAACGCGGTATGAAATTCCTGGCCAGGGATGATTCATGCAGTGATGAAGAGGCGAGCGTGTTGGCCAGCAAGCTGCGTGAAGCAATGAAATAAAGATGATTGGCACTTTGACCATTCATCTCCACCTCCCTGCCTGCTCTTCGCTCAAGGAAAAGCGCGGGCGTATCAAGCCGTTGACCGCGCGTTTGCACCGCGAGTTCAATGTCTCGGTAGCAGAGGTGGATTTGCAGGACAAATGGCAGGAGGCGGTCATTGCCTGTGTGATGGTCGGGAACGGGCGCGGGTACCTTGAGTCCGCGCTGCAGAATGTGGCAAAATGGGTTGAAAGCAATTGGACAGATGGAGATGTAATTGAACAGAAGATTGAAATCATTTGAGTGCCAGAGGGTTATCAATTAGTGAATTCAATTTTGCCACCTTTGATTTAACCGCCGGTAATGCTGCGCGGCATGTTCTGCGCGAGACGGCGGCTTGAGCAGAAATCGAACAGGAGATGCACATGAAAATCCTAATCATGGGGACCGGCGGCGTAGGCGGGTATTATGGCGGGCTGCTGGCTCAGCAGGAAAATAACGTAACTTTCATCGCACGCGGCGCGCATTTGTATGCGATCCGGCATGAAGGCCTGAAAGTGAAAAGTATCCACGGCGATTTTACGGTCTCGCCTGCCAATGCCACAGAGGATCCGGCCAAGGTCGGGCTCGTGGACCTCATCCTGTTTTCCGTCAAGACCTATCACACGGACGAGGCAGCAGAGGCGATCCGGCCAGCGGTGGGCCCGCAGACCGCGGTCATAAGCCTGCAAAACGGGATCGACGCGGCGGAGCGGATCGGGAGGGTCGTCGGCATGCAGCACATGCTTGGAGGTGCAACCTGGCTCTCGTCCGCGGTGGAGGCGCCCGGCGCCATCAAGCAGGTCTCCCAGTTCCGCCGGATCGTCTTCGGAGAGCTGGATGGGAGCCGGTCAGCCCGTATCGAATCCATCTTTGAGGTGTTGAACAAAACAGGCCTCTCTGTCGAGATTTCGCAAGAAATCCTCAAGGTTCTCTGGACCAAGTTCGTCTTTATTTCGGCGGCCAGCAGCCTGGGCTCGCTGACGCGCCTGCCCATGGGCGATTACCGTTCGGTCCCTGAGACGCGGGCCATGATCACGGGCCTGATGGGTGAGGTCGAGGCCTTGGCACGTGCGCAGGGTATCCGGCTCGACGAGGATGTTGTTCAGAAATCCCTGAAGTTCATGGATGATGCCGCGCCTCACATTAAAGCCTCCATGCAGCTCGACGTGGAAGGAGGCCGGCGGACCGAGATCGAGTCGATGATCGGCGTGATCGGCCGCAAAGGGCGCGAGCTTGGAGTGCCCACACCAGTGGCGGATTTCGTGTACGCTTCTCTGCTGCCTGTTGAGCTCAAAGCGCGAGACATTCCTTCTTCTGCTGGGCAGTAAATCCGATCGAACATTTAAAAAATCAGTTGACTTTTGACAAGTTATTGTTAAAATTTATCTACCTCACCATATATCGACGAATTGCTGACAACCCAGTTCTACTTGTTCGAGGTCCAATATGTCGCTCTCGTCAAGAATTTCACAAGTTTTCGTCTGCGCCTGCCCCGGGGAGTGGCTGATGCCAGGGCTGGCAATACCGCATAGCGCCATTGAGTAGTGGGATACTCTCTGGCGTTTTTGTTTGCAGGAGCCGTTTATGGGCAAGCCCTTACTGGTCGAGATCATTGCCTACGCACCCACCGCTTACTACCACTGTACCCACTGTGAAGTAGCCTGGCGGGAAATCGGCGCGACCAACCGTATTCACGAGGAGCAGGTGGAAAGCAGCCTGCCCAAAGATCTCATCGAGGAATATCAGGGTGTATCCGACTGGGTCAAGGAGATGTTTCGGGTGCATTGTGACAAAATCCTTCTCAAGGTGATCGATGCCGCGTCGGTCGAGGGATTTTATAAATCATTGAAGTACAATGCCCGCCGCTATCCGGCGGTGATTGTCAACGGCAAATCGCGCTTTATGGGGAGCGAGAGTTTGCCGGCCGCGAGTGAGGAGATTGCCCAATATTTGGAGGGGCAGGCAGCGGAGGCCTGAACCTGATGTGATTCATGGAAAGGAGGCAGATGCAAGATAGCGTATCCCGGTTCAATCCAGTGAGAGAAGAGTAAACCATTTTTCTGGCAGGTACGTCCGTCATCCGTCAATTTCGTCTAACGCACATGCCAATGGAGGCTTATGTAATGAATACTCTTTGGATTGTTGTTATTGCCGTGGTTGTCATCTACCTGGCGTACAACTTTTACGCCAAGCAGATCGACAGGAACATCATCAAGGCGGACGCCAAAAGGGCCACGCCCGCCAAGATGTATATGGATGGTGTGGACTTCATGCCCACCAGCCGGAACGTGCTGTATGGCTATCACTTCAAATCCATCGCAGCTGCGGGGCCGATTGTAGGGGTGATCACCGCGGCCAATATCTGGGGCTGGCTGCCGGCCCTGCTCTGGCTGATGATCGGGGTCTCGTTCATCGGCTGGGCGAGCGACTACAGTGCGATCATGCTCGCAGTACGGAACGACGGGAACAGCATGAGCGCTGTCTCGCACAAGCTGATTGCCCCACGCACGCGCACAATTCTGTTCGTGTTCATCTTCTTCTATCTGCTATTGGTCGCCGGGGCGTTCGTCGGCATCCTGGCCGCGATCCTGGCGGCCCGTCCGGATGTGCCCTTCGGCATTCTGATGCTGGCTATCATGGGCCTGGTGGCCAGCCAACTCCTCTATAAACGTAAGATGGACCTGGTGGTGGTTACGGCCATCGTGGTGGTGGTCACCTTGGCAGCGATGATCCTGGGTCCGATCGGACAAAGCCGTGACGCCAATAACAATCTGGTGCAGGGTCCGATAGGCCAGGCAGTGGTCGGTATCAATAACGCCGTGAACAGCATTACAGGCAACACAGAGCTGTACACAGTCACCGATCCGACGAATGCCGACCCGCGCATCCCGCCTCCCGCGGCCGATGGGACGCGGCCCGCCACTCCTCTCTATGATCCGGCAACCGGCCTGGTCAAGACAATGCCGTCCTACCTACTGTGGGCGGTGTTCCTATTCGTCTTTTCATATCTTGGTGCCAACTTACCGATCTGGCGTTTTGCCCAGCCGGTGAACTACATCGGCTTTTGGGTCACGCTCATCACGATCGTGCTAAGCGCGCTCGGCGCCGTACTGGCGCCTCTGACAGGGATCACCGACGCAACCGGGGCCCGAATTGGCGAGTTTGCGTTGGAACCCGTTAGAACGCTAGGGTTCGCCTTCACAGCAGGCGCCACCTGGCTACCACTGTGGCCGATGCTGTTCGTTACCATCGCCTGCGGCGCGATCTCGGGCTGGCACGCGCTGTTCGGTTCCGTAGGCACCGCCCGGCAGTTGGAATACGAGACAGATGCCCTCCCGGTTGGCGGCGGCGCGATGTTCTCTGAGAACACACTGGGCCTGCTGTCACTCGTAGCAGTCTCGATTGCAGGCGCAGGTGGCGGAGGCGGCCGGTTTGCGGCCGGTGTGGGGAAACTGCTGCACGCCGCCACGTTCGGGGCGCTGCCGGAGGCGCTGGGAACAGCCCTTGGATTTGGCGCGTTCGTTGTCATCGTCCTGACCGTCGTGCAGCTGGTGTTCCGCGTCATGCGCGTGACCCTGACCGAATGGGTAGGCGAGAGCGTGCCTGCCGTGAAGAACATGCATGTTTCCAGCATTATTTCCATGCTGCTGACGCTGCTGCTCGTGCTCACCGGAACTTGGGTATACCTGTGGTTCCTGTTCGGCGCGGCGAACCAGTTGATGGCGGCGCTCAGCCTGATGCTGGTCGCGGTCTGGCTGAAGAGCGAGAAGAGGAATCCGGCTTACGCGCTCTGGCCGATGCTGTTCATGTATATCACCACGATTGCGGCGACGCTGGTTACTGCCTACAACCTGTGGGCGACGGTGCTCACCAAGCCTGTGGGGACCGTACCGCTCATCGGTGCCTGGCTGATGATCATCGTAGCCATCCTGCTCGTTGTGGCTGCCCTCTTCATTGGGTATGATGGCTGGCAAGCCTACCAGCGTTATTCCAAAGGCGGCGAGCCCCGCAAAGCTCCCGCTGCCGCGGACGATTGAATCAAAAACATGAAAGAGAGGGAGATGCAATCGTGCATCTCCCTCTCTACATAGATCGATTGCGGTTAATCCCGTTCACCAATCGCACGTGCCAGGTCGCGCAGAGCTTCAAAGTAGTGCGTTGCGTCCGATGTACGGTAGGCAGGAAAGGGCACGTGCAGTTCAAGGTTTGGCTGAGAAGCGTCCCTGCGCAGGCTGAAGCGCACGTAGCGCGGGGAGAGGTTCTGCATTGGGGCGGCAAGTCGATTGAGCGTTGTGGTGGCCAGGTCAAGCAAGCCCCTGGGCGCCATTAACTGGAGACCCTCATAGGTCTTGCTTTCCCATTTGCGTTGAGCAACCTGCTGAGAGGTGTTGCGCCCGCTCCAGGTTTTCGGGTCAACCAGTTCAAGATCCACGAGAGGAGGCGTACTCAATTGAGCCCGGAAGATGACGATATCGTCCCGTCCCTGAAGATAGGCGACGATCGTCATCCAGAAGACATCACGCGGCTTGAGCACAAGCAATGTTTCCAGGCGCCGGAATGGCTTCTTGGCATGCGCAATGACCATTTCCGCCACCGAAGTACCGAGCCAGCGGAACGTGGTGCGTTGTCCGATGGCTGGGAGGCCGGCCTGCATCCACTTCAGAAGCGCGTCGCCGCGGCGAAGATTGGAGATCACGCCAAAGGCAAACCAGCCCAGAATGATGATGGCTATGGCGATAAGCACATATTGTGAGTTCAAGGCGCACCTCAGCAATAATCGAGTATGATTGGCATCAGTATAATATGAAAAACGACCAAGTTCAATCAGGCAAACGCCCGAGCCGCTGGAAGGCCATCCGTGAGTTCTTCTACGGGATGTTCGGCATGGAGATCGCCTCCCATGCGATAGAGATGCGCGCAAGTCTCGAAAGCCTGTTTATGCTTGGAACGGTGGGAGACATGCTCGGAGTGCCGGTTTTGCCGCCGTATTACAGTCTGCGTTTATTGCCTTACGTTGTTCCTCAAATCGCGACCTGGAAGCGCCGGGTCCTACGCGAGCGCGAGTTCACCGACGAGCACGACTATCACCTGGAAGGGCTTTAGCAGCAGCCCTGCGAAGACTGGTTCTTGAGAAAGTACGGAATGCTGCCAAGAAGCCCTCGCGAGGCCTGTCCTCCAATTAAGAAAGGACTCCTAACATGACCGAAGAAGAGAAGAAAAGCTTTTGGCAGAATATGAAGGAAGTGCTGTACGGCATGGCCTCGCACGATATGAGCCGCTATGCCCTGCGGACGCGTGCCAGCATGGAACACCTGTTCATACTCATCACCATGGGCGATATGATCGGTGTTCCGATCCTGCCGCCGTATTACAGCTTGCGCCTGCTTCCGTATGTGGTCCCGCAGATCTCAACCTGGAAGCGGCGCCTGCTGCGTGAGAAGGACCTTTCCGATGCCATGTTCTAGGAACCGCCACCATGTCACTGAAGAGAATCTTTGAAGAACACCCCGAACGCCGCTATATCATGTTCGGCGGAAAAGGCGGCCTGGGCAAGACCACCTTCTCTGCCGCAACGGCCTACTGGCTTGCACAACAGGGCAAAAAGGTATTGGTCTTTTCTGTCGATCCGCAGGCCAGCCTGTCCGATATTTTCCAGAGGGATATATTTGGCAAAGGCCCCGTCAAGATCATGGAGAATCTGTGGGCGCAGGAGATCGACGCCGACCAGCACATCAAGGCTTATCAGGAGGAGATCAGGCAGAAAATCCTGGATATGTATGGTTTCGATCAGATCCCCGAGGAAATCGAGCAGTATATCCAGGCGGCTTCGGCCGAGCCGGCCATGGAAGAAAGTGCCATCTTCGATGCTGTAGTGGATATCGTGGTGGAGGGAAATTACGACTACTATATTTATGATCTGGTACCGCTTGGGCATGCGCTCTATTATTTGAGCATGGCGAAAGTCTACGATGAGTGGATCAATAAAATCACGAAACTGCGTGAAGAGATGCGTGAATACGAGGAGATGGTCTCCCGGTTGAAGCGTGAGAAGGAAACGGAGGAGGACCAGATCCTCAATGAGCTGCAGTACATCCGCGGGCGCATCAATGCCTCCTCTCAAATCCTGACGGATAAGCAAAAAACCGCATTCTTTTTTGTGGTCGTACCGGAAGAGATGATCATCTTTGACACCAAGAAAGCAGCCGAGTTGTTTGCAAAATTCGATGTGCCGATTGCAGGCTATGTAGTTAATCGAATATTGCCTGAAGAATTACTGCGAAAAAACGTTCCTGCCTATCTGGTAAACCGCATGCAGATGCAGCAGGCCTATCTTGCCAAGATCGAAGAGCAACTGGGCCGGCAGGTTGTTGCCCAAGTTCCTGAAATGGAACGGGATATCACAGGCCTGGATATGATCAAGAAACTATCCGAAATCATGTATGGGAATGGGAGATAGTTCATGAACACGAAAACAATCGAAACTCCCATGAAGAATTACATTCAGGAACACAATCAATTGCGCTATATCTTCTTCGGCGGTAAAGGCGGGGTTGGCAAGACCGTAATGGCAGGCGCGACCGCGGTCTGGCTGGCAAAGCAGGGAAAGCGTGTCATGCTGGCCTCTACAAATCCTGTCCACAGCCTGAGCGGGCTGCTCAGTCAAAATGTGTTCGGAAAACCGACCGCGGTGGAAGGTGTACCGAACTTGTGGGCTTACGAGATCGACACCAAGGAAACGATCGAGCGCTCCAAGCAGGAGATCCGGGAGAAGATCCAATGGTTCCTGAAATTCGCCGATATCTCCACCAAAGCAGAAGATTTCGTCGAATCAGCAACAATGAACCCTGCCTTTGAGGAGTCGGCGATGTTCGAGAACATGGTCGACCTGATGCTGCGCGATGAGTATGATGTCTACGTCTTCGACACGGCGCCGACAGCCAATGCTCGCCGCCTGCTGGGCATGTCCAAGGTGTATTCGCTTTGGGTGAACAAGATGTTGAAAAGCCGCGAGGAAGCCCGCTCCTTGCGCGAGCTGCTCTCCTTCACCAAAAAGAAGGAAGCCGATCCGCTGATGGATTACCTGGTCTCGTTCCGCGACCGGATGGGCAAAGCCCAGAAGCTGCTTACCGATGACGAGCTCACCGCCTTCTTCTTCGTGACCCTTCCGGAGGCCCTGCCCATCGCCGTGATCACCCGCTTCATCGGCTGGTTCCGCGACTTCGGCATCCCGGTCGGAGGCGTGATCGTCAATATGCTGATCGATCGCTCACAGGTCACAGCCGATTCGCCCGAGTTCGTCCACAACCGTGTCGATATGCAGTCGCGCTATATGGAGGATATCTGGGAAAAGTTCGACGGGATGGTGCGCTCGACCGTTCCGCTCTATGAAACGGAGGTGCGCGGCACTGCCTCCCTGATCCGAATGGGCGAGGCGTTGTTCGCATAATGCATAGGCACCCATGAATCGCACCCTGGCAGATATCCTATACGGCTTGGCAATCCATGACCAGGTGCGCGCCCTAGCCCGCCAGCGCGGCTCGATGGAGCATCTTTTTGTCCTGATTAGTTTTGGCGACCTGCTCGGGCTGCCTATCCTGCCGCCCTACTACAGCCTGCGCCTGCTGCCGTTTATCGTTCCGCAAATCAACAACTGGCGACGGCGCATGCTGCGCGAGCGGGATCTGATGGATGCGATCTTCTAGCGGAGAATGACATGAAAGCTGTCCGCGTGCACCAGTACGGGGGGCTCGAGGCATTGAAATATGAGGACGTCCCGGTGCCGGAACCCGGGGAGGCAGAAGTGCGGGTGAAGGTCGATGCGGTGGGGGCCAACTTCATTGACGTCTACCATCGTATCGGCCGGTACCAGGGAACATTACCGCTGACGCTCGGGCAGGAGGCGGCAGGCACGGTT
>DASTFG010000255.1:0-9728 GCA_035708785.1 Anaerolineales bacterium | reverse complement strand
GAGTGTCGGCTGTGCAGAAACGGTGTTCGTGGAAAGCGGGGCCGGCAGGGTAGGTGTACTGAACGGTACCGGTTGGGTCAACTGGGCCTGGACCGTCAACGCAGCGGCCGTGAACACCATGTTCGGCCCCTCTGTGGCGGGCGCGCTGGACGGCAGGTTACATGCAGCCAGGGTCCAGATAAGAATAGTCAATATCGCAGTCGTGCGCGTACGATTGGGCATTCAACTCTCCTCATATCAAGGGACAATTTTACACGAATCCAGACGGGCCGCTCTTGTCCTTTGGTCCCAACAGAAACCCCTCTCTGATCCTCAGCCGGGGTGAGGATGGAGAGGGGCATAGGTTAAAGGAGTTCTTTATGGCGAAACGATGTGTTACTTTTCGTAGGGTTGGCCGCCGGCAGCGCGAGGCATGGCGCGCCCGACGGAGTTGGTGAGGATAGCCATCGTCATAAGATATCGAGCCATGAGCAGAAATTCAGGTGGAGCTTTCTTTTTCATATGGCTTGCCATCCGCAGCGGGAGGAATACTCCTGCCGACCACACCGGCCAGAACGATGATCGTAAGCAGGTACGGCAGCCCGGTGAAGAAATTGTTGTACATGCTTGGGTAGGTTTGCTGGATACCGGCCAAGAATGCACCCAGGTCACTCGCCGGCGGGGCCAGGCGAATTGCTACACCGATCGCCTGGGAGGCCATAAAGAGGAGCGCGCCGCCGAATGCGCCCAGAGGGGTCCAGCGCCCGAAGATCATCGCGGCCAGGGCAATGAACCCCCGGCCGGCGGTCATGTTGTTCTGGAAGGAGCCGGTGGCTTCGAGTGTCAGATAGGCCCCGGCGAGGCCGGCAAACACACCTCCCATCAGAACGTTGCGATAGCGAAGCCGGATGACATTGATGCCGACGGTATCCGCCGCCTTCGGGTGCTCACCGACAGCACGCGTCCGCAGACCCCAACGGGAGCGGAAGAGCAGGATCTGGACGATCACCACAAATACGATCACCGACATGGCAATCGGGCCCACGGCGGTGAACATCTCGAACAGCCAGCCTATGCCGGGCAGGTTCACAAGCGCGGCCGGCGGCCGGAACGACTCGAAGGTGCCTGCACTGTCAAAGGGCTGGATCAGGCGGTTCAGGTAGCTTGTTAATCCGAGAGCCGTAATGTTAATGATCGTGCCGCTGATGATCTGGTCGGCCCGGACGCTGATCGACAACCAGGCGTGGAGCAGGGAGATCAGCACCCCGGCCGCAATGGCGGCGATCACTCCCATGATCAAAGCCGGCGTGGTACCGAAGACTGAGCTGGGTTCGGCGGGGAAAGCCTGGTGCACGAGGAGCGCGATCATGAATGCGATGTAAGCGGAGAACAACATCATTCCCTCGATACCGATGTTGACGACACCGCTGCGCTCGTTCAGCACGCCGCATAAGGCACCCAGGGCGATCGGTGTGGCAAGGCCCAGGATGATCGGTGCGATATGCCCGTTCACAATCACATTGACCAGGTAGACCAGGAATTGCAGAATAAATCCTAAGACCGGGATATCGAGCAGGGCGTCCATCAGCCGACCACCTTTTCGCCATAGGTGCGGGTGATCGTTTGAAGCTCACCGGCCTCCGGCGTAGTCCGGAGGCGGAAGATCCGGCGCACGACGATCTCAGCTGCCAAAAAGATCAGGATGACACCCTGGATCACGTCGATGATCTCCACAGGCACCCTGGCCTCGATCTGCATCAGCGGAGCACCGGCCCGCATAGCCCCGAGGAGCAGCGCGGAGAACAGAATGCCAACCGGATCTGCCCGGCCGAGGAGGGCAACCGTGATGCCGTCAAAACCGATGCTGGTCCCGAAGACTGCCGGATAATACCCCAGCCGCAGGATCTCGATCGCCCCTGCCAGACCGGCGAAGGCGCCGCACAACGACATGGTGAGGATCATCATGCGGCGCGGGTGCATCCCGGCATAGAGCGCCGCAGTTGGGTTGGCCCCTACCGCTCGGATCTCAAAACCCACGGTCGTCCGCCACAGGAGCCAGTAGCTGAGAGGGATGCAGACGAAAGCAAAGATCGCTCCGAGATGAATGGTCGTCCCGCCAAAGCCGGTCAGTGCCGCGTTCCCCACCGTCGCGGTCCGGGCAAAACTGAAGCCCGGGACGCGAAAGATATCGTTCACCAGTCCTGAAACGATCAGCTGGATCAGGGCGTTGAGCATAATGGTCGTGACCACCTCATGAGCGCCTGTGAACGCTTTGAGAAACCCCGGGATAAAGCCTGCCAGTGCGCCTGCAAGTATGCCCCCGAGCATGGCAACAGGGACTGCAATGAACAGCGGGGCATCAGCCACTTGTGTGCCCACCAGGGCGGCGGCGAAACCGCCCAGGAGAACCTGGCCTGTTGCGCCGATGTTGAACAGCCCGGCCTTCAAGCCGACTCCGACAGCCAGGCCCGTCAGCATGAGCGGCGTCGCCGCGACAATTGTGTTGGCAATGCCTCTCAAATTCCCAAATGCCCCTACGAGCAAGCTGCGGTAAGCCACCAGGGGCAGAAGCAGGTCGAGTTCCCTCTGGCGACCGATCACGCCAGAGGCGATAATGAGAACGGACGCAACCAGTAGAGCAAGCAGGATTGACAACGCTGGGACGAGCACCCAGCCCGCGTACGACCTGGGGCGTGAGATCATGATGTTCCTCCTCTGACGGATGTATCTGGGGCTGTCTCAACCTGCCCGGATGTGTCGGTCGGCGGTCCTTCAGCCGGCACTCGGCCCCCGGTCGCCATCAATAGACCGATCTCCTCTTTATTGGCGGTTGGCCGTCCATCTACCAGCGCAACGATCTCGCCGCGATACATGACGGCAATCCGGTCGCAGAGCTCGAGGATCTCGTCCAGTTCGGCCGATATAAGCAGGATGCCGGTGCCAGCATCACGCGTGCCGATTGCCTGCTTGTGGATGAACTCGATACTGCCAACGTCAAGGCCCCGCGTCGGCTGGTCGAGAACCAGTACCTTAAGGTCGGGGGTGAACTCCCGCGCCACAATGACCTTCTGCTGATTCCCGCCTGACAGGGTGCCGGCCGGAACTGCCCATGAGGGCGTCCGGATATCGAACTCCTTGATCTTCCCGCGGGCCCACTCTTCGATTGCCGCGTCTGCTCTCTGAATCCCCCGGGCGAATGGGCGGTTGTAGTACCGGGTAAGCACGAGGTTGTCTGATACCGTGAATCCCAGCACAAGACCATATTTCTGCCGGTCACCCGGAACATAACCCAGACCGTGCTCGCGTCGCTCCCGGACAGACCAGGCGGTGATATTCTGCCCGGCGAGATGTACCGTGCCCCCAATCGAGCGCCGAAGGCCTGTGATTGCTTCGACCAGCTCGTCCTGACCATTCCCGGCTACCCCGGCGATGCCCAGGATCTCGCCGGCCCGGACGGCGAAACTGACACCCCGGACCACCTCCTGACCGCGGTCCGATCGGACCCTCAGGTCCTCAACCGTGAGCACGGGTTCAGACGGATTCGATGTGCCGCGCTCGACCGCAAGCTGGACCTCGCGACCGACCATGAGCTCGGCCAGGTCATCCTCGTTTGTCTCCGACGGCAGGCGCGTCCCCACGACCTCCCCGCGGCGGATGACAGTGATCCGGTCGGCGATCTCCAGGACCTCGTAGAGCTTGTGGCTGATGAAGATGATGCTGTGACCCTCGGCGGCCAACCGGCGCAGGACTGCGAAGACTTCCACCGTCTCCTGAGGCGTGAGCACGGCGGTCGGCTCGTCGAGTACGAGGATGCTCGCCTGGCGGTAAAGGGCCTTCAGGATCTCCACCCGCTGCTGCCAGCCCACCGACAGGTTTTCGACGCGGGCGTCCGGATCGATCTCGAAGCCAAAGCGCTTACCCAGTTCGATGATCCGGCGGCGAGCCTCACGCCGGTCGAGGAAGATCGAGTTGGCCATCGTCTCGGCGCCAAGCAGAATATTCTCGGCCACCGTCAGGACAGGGATCAGCATAAAGTGCTGGTGGACCATACCGATGCCGCGTGCGATGGCATCCGCAGGATCGGTGATCTGCACTGGTTCCCCGTCGAGCAGGATCTCGCCCTCATCCGGGCGAGCCAGTCCAAAGAGGACATTCATGAGCGTCGTCTTGCCCGCTCCGTTTTCACCGAGGAGCGCGTGGATCTCCCCGGCCTTCACGTCTAGATCGATCTTGTTGTTGGCGATAACACCCGGATAGCGCTTGGTGATTCCGCGCATCTGGAGCCGTGGTGGTGCGGATTCTGGGCCGCTCATGGTGAGTCCTTTGTGGGAATGGAATTTGGAAAAGAGAGGCGACCGGCTCTACTGGCCGCCTCTCTTCATAGAGGGCTGGAAGGCTAGTTACTGTCGCGGAGGCTGAAGCTCACCGCTCGCCATTGCGGCCATGGCCTCGTCGAGCAATGCCTGAATCTCTGGGGTGATCAGATCTTCGAATTCGTGATAGGGCGCGAGTCCAATCGCCGGAGGATCAGAGGCTGCATTGTAGAAGACCTCGCCAGCCTGAAAGGTGCCGGCCGCGACGCTCTCCGTAACCGCCTGAACGGTATCCTTGAGCTTCTTCTCGGCGCTTGTGACGATACAGCCCGACAGATTGGGAAGCGTTTCCACCTGGTCGACATCGACCCCGATGCCATAAATGCCGGCATCGCAGGCCGCCTCGAGCACGCCCTGGCCCGTCAGTCCAGCGATCTGGAACAGCACGTCCGCGCCCTGTCCGATGAATTGCTGGGCAATCGCCTTTCCAGTTGCAGGATCATTAAATCCTCTGGCCGGGTCCGGGTTTGTCTCCTGGTAGAGTGTCTGGATGTCGGGGTTGACCGACTGCGCGCCGGCCACATAACCAGCATTGTAAGCCACGACCGCGGGCACATTCGTGCCGCCTACTGCACCAATGATGCCCGTCTCGGAGATGCTGGCGGCAACGATGCCAGCCAGGTAACCGGCCTGCTCCTCGGCGAACAGGATACCCTGGTAGTTCGGGAGCAGCGTAGCCGCATCACCTGCGCAGGTAAAGGTCGGATCGGGGTCCGCGTTCTCGTCCACGCAGATACCCTGGTCGACGCCGATGAACGTCACATCCGGATTCTCCTTGGCGGCGATGGCCGTGTCCGTACCGATCAGGAACCCAACGGTGATGATCACGTTGAAGCCCTGGTCTACGAACGTCTGGATGTTCTGCCGGTAGTCCGAGATGTTCTGTGTCACAATCACATCGAAGTCCGCGCCGAGGCTTTCTGCCGCGGCCTGAGCGCCTTCATAGGAAGCCTGGTTGAAGGATTTGTCCTCAAGCTGCCCAACATCGGTGACAACACCGATCCTAAGGTCTGAAACCGGGGCTTCGGTGGGGGCCTCCGTAGGAGCCTCGGTTGGGGCCTCGGTGGGCATCTCCGTAGGCGCTTCAGTCATCACCTCCGTGGGAGCCTCTGTAGCCGGCGGGGGGGCCTCGGTTTCAGCAGGGCCGCAGGCGACGAGGATCATCGAAGCGATGATCAGCGCTACCGTAACAAAGTACAGCTTTTTCATGTAATTCTTCTCCTCGTTCAAATATTAACTTGATCTAGTTGCTCTGCAGGCTGGGAAAGTTTGTCGCGGCACCTCCTTATATTTTTATTTTTTCCATGGCTTGCTGTGGAAAATAGCGACGAGAATAACCGGAGCATCAAAGAGCTCCATGATCCTCGTGGATGGAGGCATACAATGGGCCGGTAATTCCTTCTGAGCCGAAGCTTGCATTTTTTTGTTGCTCTTCACTTTTAATGAATCTCTCAGGATTATATCAATAAATGCAGGCGAAGCGAAAAGGTGGGAGCGAGATTGCTTTCTTCGATCAATTCTAAAATTCCGGAGTCATGGCTTCACAGGAGGGACATTCGTCTTGATCGAGCCGTCTAGCAAACCGGCATTGATCTGTTCCATAATCTCCTGCACTTCAACCGGAACTTCGTTTTCCAGATCATGATAAGGGGCATACCCGGCCTGGCCAAAGTAATTTCCGCTTGGGAAAGCGCCGTCGTGAGAGAGCTTGATCAGGTCGAACACGCCAGGGGTGATGAGTTTGACTGCGCTGGAGAGCATGCGCGGCGCGGCTTCTGGTAAAGTATAGTACTGGTCCGTGTCCACGCCGATGACATACGCGTCGGCCTGGGCGGCGGCGATGATGGCGCCGTTCCCGGTCAGGCCGCCACAGCCGAAGATCACATCCGCACCCTGCCCGATCATGGACTGGGCGGTCGTCTCTCCCCACTCGGGATCGAGGAAAGCCTGATCGTCGTCGCTGTGATAGACAACCAGGACTTGTGTATTTCTGCCGCTCAAACTGTCTGCATAGGCTGCACCGGCTTTATAGCCTTCCCCCAGCCGCCAGACGGGCGGAACCTCATCGGTTCCGCAAACTGCACCGATTCTGTTATTCTGGCTCATCAACGCCGCGAGCGCGCCGACGAGGAATCCAGCGTGGTCCTCCGGGAAATTCAACCCGGCAACATTATCCACCACCTCTTCCTGGAACTGATCCACGCCGATGAAATGGACATCGGGATAGGTGGCTGCGGCGGCGGCGGTCGCTTCGCCGACAGTGAAACCTACGGTTACGATCACATCGTAGTCTTCATCCCCAAAAGCAGCGATATTCTTGGCATAATCCCTGCGGTCAGCCGTTTCGATGTACTGGACGACCGATCCCAGTTCGGACTGAGCCCGCTGAACTCCCTCCCAGGCGGATTGATTGAAGGATCTATCGTTGATCTTGCCGATGTCCGTTACCAAGCCCACGCAGAATACATCTTCACTGGCGCAGTTAACTTCTGCCGGAGCACACGCGGGCAGCGATACGGCAACGCTCAACAGCACTGCAAACAGAGCATGCAGCTTCTTCATGCCTTTTCCTGGGTGTGCCGCAGACTGATCCCGGCTGCTGCCAACCATGTCTGAAAGTTAGTATACATTTGGTGCAATCATTCGACAAGCGACTTCTGGAATTCGGCCCTTGCCTCGCCGCCTCTCACACCGAGCATCATCACCAGGGCCACACACATGAAGACCGTGGCAAACAACCACAGCCAGCGATACTGGTCGCTGAGAACATCCACCAGGATGCCTCCGAGGGTCGGACCGAGCACAGCCGCAAATTGCGACGATAGATAATATAGGCCTGTGAAAGCGCCGATTCGTCTTTCATCGCCATGGTCATAGACCAACGGCAAACTATTTACATTGACCATTGCCCAGAAGCTGCCCGTCAGAATTAGAATCACCGCAAAGCTGATTACATTTTGGATCAAGAAGAAGCCAGCCAAAGTCAGAATAATCAGGCCAATCAACCCGACCCGAATCACAGGCCCCCGTCCGAAGCGTGTGCCGAAGAGACCCGCCGGTACTGCGAAGAGGATGAAAGTGATCGTTACGAGGCCTATATAGATGGATGCTGTGCCTGCCTGCATACCAAGGGTAAACACCGCGAACGATGACAATCCTGTTTCCAGGGCGTTGAATGCCATGAACCAGAAAAGGATTCCGAATAATACATACAGTCCACTTTTATCCGGGCTATTGAAGACGACTCTTAAGCTATCCAAAACACTTCCAGCCTCCCGGTTGTCCCGGGTTTCTATCTTTGCAGGTTCCTTAATAAAGATCAACACGACGATCAGGGCAAAAGCCATGGCGATCGCGCCGCCGATGAACGGAGCAACGCGACCAAAGGAATTGAAGAGGATTCCCCCGCCGAAGTAGGCCAGCAAGCCTCCAACTCCACCCATGAGATTGATCACCCCGTTGGCTTTACTTCTATCATTTGGCTCGAATAAGTCTCCAAGCCACGCAACCGTTGGTGAGCGGAATAATGACATGCCAACGTTGGTGATAAGAATAAAAACTGCCATCGCCAAAACAGATTGGGCAACGGGAATCGAAACAAAGCCAAGCAATGCAATCGGGGCGCCAACCAATATCCAGGGCTTGCGTCTGCCGAATCGGTTCCAGGTCTGATCGCTCTTGGCTCCGACCCAGGGCTGTACGAACATATTTATGATGTTATCCCAGGTCATGATAAAAAGTGCCAGACTGGGAGCCAGTCCGAACCCGACAATATCCGGGATGGCGCGTCCTTCGGCAAGCAACTGACGCTCAAATGCGGGGTTGCCGGCCTGCAAAAAAATCGGGATGTATTGATTGAAAATCGGCCAGATAATGCTTATACCCAGAAATCCGAAACCGAGCAGGAAGGTCTTGCCGTAGTTGAACTTCATGTTAGCCTCCATGTAGCGTCAAGAGTCACATGTGATCTGTTTCTTCCTCAGTTTTCGACTTTAGACGTTCGACGATTTTCTGATCAGCTTCACTGAGTTCTGCTCGTTCGAGCATATCAGGTCTTCTTTGGAATGTTCTTAATACCGCCTGTTCCCTGCGCCATTTCTCGATCCGGCCGTGATCCCCGGATAGTAACACGTCTGGCACCTTCCAGCCGCGGAATTCGGGTGGGCGGGTGTAATGGGGGTACTCCAGCAGGCCCATAGCATGGGAATCGTCCGCCGCTCCTTCCGGATCCCCGAGCACGCCGGGGATAAGACGCGCGACAGCATCGATAATGATCAGCGCGGGAAGCTCACCGCCTGTGAGCACGTAATCGCCAATGGAAATCTCGTCAGTGACCAGGTGTTCCCGGATGCGCTCATCCACGCCCTCATAGCGACCGCACAGCAGGGCGATACGCGCATAGTGGGATAATTCTTCCGCCGCGCGTTGATCGAAGAGCCGTCCCTGAGGGGTCAATAAGATAACGGGGACAGGCTCGTCCTCCATCTGATGGAGGGGTACCGGCGAGGTCGTGGCGCGGGGACCAAGGATGGCCTCCACCGCTTCGAAAACGGGCTCCGGCTTCATCACCATCCCACCCCCGCCGCCGTAGGGCGTATCATCGGTCATGTGGTGCTTATCATGCGCGTAATCACGAATGTTGTGGATGCGCACATCGATAAACCCCCGCTGGCGGGCGCGCTGAAGAATACTGGATTCAAGATAAGGAGGAAAGACTTCCGGCAGGAGGGTGAACACCTCAAACTGCATAACCAGATTGTAGCATAAGAGGCGGCTTAGAGTAACTTAAGCGTTCTTGACGCTGATTTGCTACGAATGGTAATATGAAGTGATGTACTTACCACGCAGCAGCAAGTGGAGTATGAACCGGCGCCGTAGACGTCCCAATTATTTCAGTTGGACGGTACTCGGCCTGGTCCTGCTCTTTGGATATTATTTTAATCAGATCTATTTGCCCTCGCAGCCCAACCCGTTCGAGGCAACACCGACGGTTACGCGTTCCCCGGAATCGTATGTGACCGAAGCAAGGGAACTCTTCGAGAATGGGAAGTTGTTCCAGGCCATCGAGGCCTATAAGCAGGCGATCAAGTCTTCCCCTCAAGACCCGACTCTTTACATCGAGCTTGCGCGCGTGCAGGTCTTTGCCGGCCAGCCGGCAGAAGCACAGGCAAACGCCGAGAATGCTTTACTATTGAACCCAACCAACTCCATGGCACATGCGGTGAAGGCCTGGGCCTTGGATTTTCAGGGCGGAGCCGAAAATAATGCCGAAGCAATGAACTCGATTCAAAGAGCGATCGAGCTCGACCCAAATAATGCGCTGGCCCATGCCTATTACGCCGAGATACTGATCGACTCCGGCTCCTTCGAGAATTA
>DASTFG010000254.1:0-4141 GCA_035708785.1 Anaerolineales bacterium | reverse complement strand
ATTCTGCTCCACTATCACTCCGCGGAGGAGGAAGCCAGCCGGACCCGGCTGGAGATTGAATCTGTGGGAAGGCGTGTCCTCTCGTCCCAGGCGGATCTGACTGACCCTGAACAAATCGTATCGCTCGTCGCAAACATTGACTCGCTGGCCGTCCTCGTCAATTCCGCCGCGTTCATGCCGGCGGGAAAGACCGAGACCCTTTCGATCGAGAACTGGGACCTCTCGCTTGACCTGAATCTCCGCGCGCCCTTTCTGCTTGCCCGGGAATGTGCCGCAAGAATGCCCGCGGGTGGCCTGATCGTCAACATCACGGACGTGGGCGCACAGAAGGCCTGGAGCCGGTATCCCTCCTACACGGTCAGCAAAGCCGCGCTCGAGTCTCTGACGAGGATCCTTGCACGCGCCCTGGCGCCCGAGATTCGAGTGAATGCGATCGCGCCGGGATTCGTCCTGCAGTCCGAGATTGTCCCGGCCGAGGAGTGGGAGCGGCTGATCAAGCGGGTGCCGCTCAAACGCCCCGCGCGGACCGAGGAAATCGCCTCCGCCCTCGAATTTCTCTTGAAGAACGAGTATATTACAGGGCAGACGATCGTCGTGGATGGTGGATATTCGCTGATATAGCCTCGCGCCGAGCAGATGCTGAGGGAGCGACGCGAGACCAAGTGGCAGACGCAGCGCAGGTCAATGGAAAAACAAGCTTTTCTGGAGTCTCCCATGTCCGAAATCAAGACACTCGCTGAAAAACTAAGATCCGAGGGCGAAAAATTTTTCGCGATCTTTAGTGGTCTCACCGACGAGCATTGGCAGACCGAGGTTTACACCGAGGGTACAACCTGGACGATCCGCAATGTGCTCTCGCATTTCGTCACATCGGAACGCGGGCTGATCAAGCTGTTTGAGCAGATCCGGCAGGGCGGTGCCGGTGCATCCAAAGACTTTTCGATCGACCGTTATAATGCCAGCATGCAGGCCAGGATGAAAGCCTCGACGCCGCAGGATCTGCTCGAGCAATTCAGAGCCGTGCGCGCCGAATCGATTGCTTGGACGTTATCTTTGGAGGAGGCTGACCTGGAAAAACAGGGCAGGCATCCTTTTCTGGGGCTGACCACGCTCCGCGAAATGATCAAGATGTTATATCTGCACAACCAGATTCACTACCGCGATATAAAGAAAGTCATCCAGCTGTAGATGAGCATAAATCTTCCTCCCTTCAAACTCGAGCGCTACTTCGCCCAGTATGAGTTCACCACCGAATACCTGCTCTGCAGCTCGGACTGCGAGGCGATGTCCATCGCAGATCTGCTTGCCCTGGAAGAAGGCGCGGCCGAGAAATTTCAATCCGTCTGGCTGGGATACACAGAATCGCAGGGAAGCCCGGCGCTCAGAAAGGAGATTTGCAGACTTTACGAGACCATCGAGCCGGAAGAGATTCTTGTTCACACCGGCGCGGAGGAGGCGATCTACACCTTTATGCTCACTGCACTGCAAGCGGGCGATCACGTCATCGTCCACTGGCCGGGGTACCAGTCTCTGGCGGAGGTGGCGCGCGGCGCGGGCTGTGACGTCAGTCTTTGGCTGGCCCGGGAAGAGAACGCGTGGGAGCTCGATCTTGACGAACTCCAAGGGCTTCTGCGGCCAAATACGAAAGCCATCGTGATCAATACCCCTCACAATCCGACCGGTTATCTCATGTCCCGGGCGGATTACGAGGCCGTGCACCGCTGCGCCGAAGAAAACGATCTGATACTGTTTTCAGATGAGGTCTATCGGGAATCGGAATATGATCCCGCGACTCGCCTCCCCGCTGCATGTGATATGAACGCCGACGCCGTTTCCCTAGGAGTAACTTCGAAGACCTATGGCCTGGCGGGCCTGCGCATCGGATGGGTTGCTACCAGGAACAAGAAAGTGTACGATGGTATGGCCGCGCGCAAGGATTACACGAGCATCTGCAACGCTGCGCCCAGCGAATTTCTCGCCGAGGTTGCCCTGCGCAATCGAGAAAAACTCTCCGGCCGTAACCTTGGTATCATCCAAGACAACTTGAGGGTGATGGATGAGTTCTTTGCCCGCCATGCTAACCTGTTCTCCTGGGTGCGCCCCAGGGCAGGCTCGATGGCCTTCCCTCGGTATCTTGGGGGTGATGTAGAATCCTACTGTGATCGGGTTGTTCGTGAGGCAGGCGTTCTCCTCCTGCCCGGCTCTATGTATGATGATGCCGGGAATCACTTTCGCCTGGGGCTCGGAAGGAAGAATCTTCAGCAGGCTGTTCGGCGACTGGAGGAATTCCTCCAAAGAGAAACTGGAAATTAGATGATCCGTAACCTTCTTCGGCTCTCCCGCCCGCTCCAACTCCTGCTCGCCGCGCTGACCTATTTCTTTGGCGCCAGCATCGCCAACTACCTGGGCAAACCCTTTTTGACGGATTCCTTTTGGCTGGGGCTTCTCGGCGTCCTGCTCGCGCAGATGAGCATGAACCTGCTGGCCGAGGTGTTCCGACCGCCCAATGAGCCGCTGATCCAGGGTGAGACCATCCGGGAGCGCATGGTTCTTCGGAACAACGCCCTCTATATTTCTATCGCATCTTTGACCGCCGTCGCCGTGATTGCCTTCCTGCTTTACAACAACGGCCGCTTGACGATCTCTTCCCTATTCTTTCTCTTCCTATCGCTTGCCATCGTCATTGCCTTTGCCATCCCTCCGATCCGCCTGATCGACCGGGGGGTTGGCGAGTTCCTTCTGGCCGCGCATATCGCCTATGTATTTCCCTCGATCGGCTACCTCCTGCAAGCCGGCGAGACGCATCGGTTCTTGTTGCTCACCATCCCCGTTGCTTTTTTGGCCTTTGCTTTTTTCATTGTCTTGGATTTCCCTTCGTTTGCGACAGACCGCAAATACGAACGGGTTACATTTCTCACGCGCCTCGGCTGGGAACGTGTAGTCCCATTGCACCATCTCGTTGTTTTGCTTGCCTACCTCTTCTTCCTGGGGCTGCCTCTCTTCGGGCTTTCGCTCTCGCTCCTCTGGCCCGCCTTCATCACACTTCCCTTTGCTCTCTTTCAAATCCTCCAGCTGCGCGGCATCGCCCTGGGCGCACCGCCAAACTGGACACTCCTGACCATGACCGCGCTTTCGGTCTTCGGCCTCACCGTCTACTTTCTGAGTTTGACCTTCTGGCTTCGCTAGATCTATGCCTGAATTCTTGACGCTCCTCCCTCCGGACGAAGCGCGTGCGCTTCTGTTCTCGCAGCTTCCGGGACCGATTCTCGATTCCGAGTCGATCGATGTTTCCTCCTCTCTGGGCCGTGTCCTCGCCGAGGATGTGATTGCGCCGCACCCGCTGCCCGACTTCCGGCGGACAACTGTGGACGGGTATGTCGTCCGTGCCCGGGACACGTTTGGCGCCAGCGACTCGCTGCCTGCCTATCTCGAGCTGATCGGGGAAGTGCCGATGGGGGACGCGCCTGCCTTCGAGCTGGGCACCGGTCAGTGCGCGCTGATCCACACGGGAGGCATGTTGCCGGCCGGGGCGGATGCGGTCGTGATGCTGGAATACACACAGACCGCGCGCGAAAATGAAGTCGAGGTCTTCCGGGCGGTGGCGGAGGGGGAGAATGTCATCCGGGTCGGGGAGGATGTGGCCGAGGGGCAGATCGTGCAGGCGAAAGGGGGTCTGATCCGCCCCGCGGAAATCGGCGGGCTGACGGCTTTGGGAATTCTGAAGGTCAGCGTGGTCAGAAAGGTGATCGTCGGTCTGATCTCCACTGGCGATGAAGTCGTCCACCCTTCGCAATCCCCGCGTCCGGGGCAGGTCCGCGATGTCAATTCCTTTACGCTCGCGGCACTGGTCGAGAAATCCGGAGGGATCGCCAAAGGGTATGGGATCATGCCCGACCAATTCGAAGCCTTGAGGGATGCCGCCGCGAATGCGCTCTCCGAATGCGACATGGTGCTGATCACGGCCGGCTCATCTGCCAGTACACGCGACATGACTGCGGAGGTGATCCGTTCGCTTGGGGAGCCGGGCGTGCTCGTCCACGGGATCAACACGCGTCCTGGCAAGCCGACGATCCTGGGCGTGTGCAATGGCCAGGCTGTGATCGGGTTGCCGGGCAATCCGGTCAGCGCCCTCGTGAACGGA
>DASTFG010000253.1:0-5732 GCA_035708785.1 Anaerolineales bacterium | reverse complement strand
CTCGGGGAAGTGGATACGGGCGACGTGAACGCGGCAATGCAAATGCGCTGAACATATTGGGCTGGATTTTACTACTGTTGATAAATGTGTCAATAGTTTTGATGGTGGAATCTGAGACTCTCACGCTGATTAATTACCCATGAGTTATGCTAGAATCGATCAGGTTTAATTGGTGAGCTATGAAGTGTCCGCAGTGCCATACATTAAATCCCGACCAGGCAAAGTTTTGTATGAATTGCGGGTCGCGTCTGGCGCGGTCCGGCGCTATCGAGAGGGGGGAGACAAAACCAAAAGAATTCAATCTGGATCAATATCTGCCACAGGAATTATTGAGAAAACTTGAATCTGCGCGCGCCCGCAATTCCATGATGGGGGAACGACGAGTGATTACAATGTTATTCTGCGATGTGAAAGGTTCGACTGCCGCAGCGGAAAAGGTTGACCCTGAAATCTGGACCGATATCATGAACGGTGTGTTCGAGCATATGATCCGCCCCATCTATAAATATGAGGGGCTCGTACCGCGCCTGATGGGGGATGCCATCCTGGCTTTTTTCGGAGCGCCGATCACCCACGAGGACGACCCACAACGTGCGGTGCTGGCGGGATTGGAAATCCAGCAGGGCATCCAATCTTACGCGAGCGAAGTCCGCCTTAAGCATGGGCTGGAGTTTGGCCTGCGTGTCGGCATTAATACGGGCCTGGTCGTCGTCGGTGAGATCGGCTCGGATTTACGAATGGAGTATACGGCCATCGGCGACGCGATCAATCTCGCAGCGCGGATGGAACAGACTGCCGCGGTCGGGACAGTTCAAATCTCAGAAGAAACGTTCAAGCTTGTTGCACCGTTCTTTGAGGTTGAGGCATTGGGCGATGTTGAGGTAAAGGGGAAGTCCACCCCTGTTAAAGCCTACCGAGCACTCGGTGTAAGATCCACGCCCGGTCATTTGCGCGGCCTGGAAGGATTGTCATCGCCACTGGTTGGGCGCGAGGCGCAACTGGATTTGCTCCATCGAAGATTTAGAGGACTGGAAAAAGGGGTGGGGGCATTCGTTGCTGTTGTCGGCGAAGCAGGGCTGGGAAAATCAACCTTAATTGCCGAGTTCAAGAAGTCGCTGGAAGCCCCGCAATACCAATGGCTAAGAGGCGACGCACTGTCATACACACGTTCGATAAGTTATTTTCCATGGAGACAGATCATCCGCCAATCTATTGACGTGCACGAGGCTGATTCTCCGGCAGTGGTCCGTGAAAAGCTGCGCCATAAGTGTGACTGTTGTGCCGTTCCCGGAGGGGATATACCTTTTCTAGAGGCAATGCTTGCCGTCGAAGATGAAGAAAGTTTTCAGATTGTGACGGGCGTACAGGGGGAGGCACTGGTCCAAAAAATGGTAGACGCCACGCGGGGATATCTATGTGGCCTCGCTATGGAGAGCGCGCTTGCCATGATATTCGATGACTTGCACTGGGCGGACGAAGCGTCGCTGCATTTACTGCTTAGCCTTGCGGATCTGGCAGATACGCGCCCAATGCTGTTTATTTGCATGCTGCGCCCCGATCAGACTGTACCCAGCTGGGACGCCATCGAAAAAATACAAGGGAAACTGAACAGAAGGTTCGAATCGATCCTGCTCGAGCCCTTGCCCCCGGAACAAACAGATGTGATGCTGACGAACCTGCTGGGCGAAAAGGATCTGCCCGGGCCCATCCGGGATTTGATCGTCGAGAAAGCAGATGGGAATCCATTCTTTGTTGAGGAGATCATTCGTTCGCTCATCGAAACGAAACAACTGATCAGAGAAAACAGTCACTGGAAAGTGGTGCGCGACGACGCGAAAGTCTCCCTGCCGAATACCCTGCGCGGCGTCTTGAGCGCGCGAATCGACCGTCTCCCCGAAACGACGAAACATATCCTGCAAAATGCGGCGGTGATAGGCCGTATCTTTGACTTACGCGTGTTGAAACGGCTGACCGATCTCAAGGGCGAGGTCGATTCGCACATCCAATATTTAAGAGAAGCAAGTCTGATCGAACCATTGCGGGGTGAGTATGCGTTTCGTCATGTTTTGATTCAAGAGGCGGCCTATGATTCCATGCTCATCAAGAGTCGTTCGGTACTTCACAGGCAGATCGGAGAGATACTCGAAGAGCTTGACAGCGAACGAGTTGAAGAATTCGCGCCCCTCCTTGCGCATCATTATTACGTCGCACAAGATGGACGTTCAGTGAAATATGACATGCTTGCCGGCGAGAACGCAGCCCGCCTGTACGCCAACGCCGAGGCTGCGACTCATTTTAGGCGTGCATTGGAAGTCGCCAGGCGCATGCAGGCGGAGAACCGCCAGATCGCGAAACTTCACACCCAACTCGGACAGTCACTTGAACTATCAGGCCGTTACGAGCAGGCTCTTGAATCTTATGAAGAGATGCAGAGGTTTGGTCATGAGCAGGGGGATGGATCCACGGAGCTCTCCGCTCTGATGGCAAAAGCAACGATCTATTCTACCTACACCAGTCTCCATGATCCAGTCCAAAGTGAACGGGCGCTCATCCAGGCCCTCGATCTCTCGCGCGATCTCGGCGACCGCGCCGCGCAGGCCAGATTAAATTGGAATCTGATGCTCACGTATTTGTTCTCGAGCCGGCTCAGTCAGGCGCTTACCCACGGCGAGCTTGCCCTGGCTCTGGCACGCGAACTGGAAGATCGTGAACCCCTTGCATTTGTCTTGAATGACCTTTGCCGTCTTTATGTTTGCCTGGGAAGGTTTGCAGACGCCCATACTGTCATACATGAAGCGCGCGATCTATGGAGCATGCTTGAAAACCAAGCTATGCTCGCGGATAGCTTTGGGTCAGAGGCTGAGGCAAGTTTTCAAGAGGGTGATCATACAAAGGCTCTGGAGCTGGCAAAACAGGGACTGCGCCTCAGCGAAAAAATTGAAAACATGTGGGGCAAAGCATATAACCGCATGCTCATGAGCTTCATTTATTTTGATCTGGGCGAAATTGGACGCGCGATCCAGCTCTCCGAGCAGGCCCTCACAGAGGGAGAGCGTGCAGGGCTGGTCGCCAGTTCCACGAGTCACCGCGCCGAACTGGGCTGGTATTACGGGTACTATGGAGCAATCGAAAAAGGATTTGATTTGCTTGAGCAGGCATTGCGGATCGCTGAGGAAAAACAGCCCAGCTTCAGATCGCTGCCTTTAGCCCTTAAAGCTCGCCTGCTTTTATTCACGGGAGAGATCAAACCGGCTCAAGACATTGCCGGTGATCGACCTCTCGAGCCGATTACTATTCCATACTCCCGCTACACCACGCTGGTCTGCCTGGCCAATGTTGAACTGGCTCTGGCAAGTCAGGATTATGAACGCGCGTTGATCCTTGCTGAAGAGTTGTTCCGGCAAGTCTCCCCACTGACACATGTCGATCTTCCCGATATTTTGCGTCGAAAAGCGCAAGCCTTGGCCGGCCTGGATCGACTCGAGCAAGCCCATCGGACTCTCATCGAAGCCCGCTCGCGCGCCGAAAGGCTTGGGTCAAAGCATCATCTTTGGACCGTCCTATTTGATCTTGCAGACGTCAGTTTAAGCCTTGGAAGGCATGAGGAGGCGAAGGAACAAAGAGAAGAGGCGCGGAAAGTTATCGCCGGGATTGCCGAATCCCTGCGCGAGGTTGGACTCCGCGATTCGTTCCTGAACCAGCCTCGGGTCCGGAGATTGATGCGAGAATGAGAGGAAGATCCAGATGTCCATCGAAGAAAACAAGAACATTGTCCGCCGTTATCAGGAGATTTACAACAGCAATGATCTGGATTCGCTTCGCGAAGTTGCCGCAGAGGATCTGCTCACTCCAAAGATCATGCCTGGTCTGAAACCCGGTCTGGAGGGCGCTAAAGAGGTCCATGCCAGAACTCTCATCGGGATGCCAGATTGGCATACCGCAATCGATGAGCTGATTGCAGAAGGCGATAAAGTGGTCGCGCGGATTACGATGAGCGGCACGCACACCGGAGACTTCTGGGGCATGCCGGCCACCGGCAAGCGCGTCGAATTTACGGGGATCTATATTGTGCGAATAGCGGGTGGAAAGATCGTGGAACACTGGGGTGAGGAAGATGGTGTGAGCCTGCTTCAACAACTGGGTGTTCTTACGATGTAATGTTCAATCGTCTCATTTCACTGCTGAAAGTCCGGCCCGAGGAGAGACAACTGGTGCTGCTGGTTGCCGTCTTATTCGCCTGTATTCAAGCTGGGCAGGGTATGGGCGACAATGCGGCTTCGGCACTGTTCCTGCTGCGCTACGGTGTAGATTTCCTGCCTTACATGTATATCTTCCTGGGGGCCCTCACTTTTATCACCACACTTGCATATTCCGCCGCCCTGGGACGATTTGACAGGGGCCGATTCTTTTCGTGGATGATCGGGAGTTTTATCGGCCTGCTGGTGATCGAACGTGCGGCAATCCTTTTGCCCTTGCTTCTCCTGTATCCGGTATTGTGGCTGACCATCAACGGAATAAGCATGATCCTCGGGACGTTTGTCTGGAATCTCGCCGGGGAAGTATGCGATGCGCGCCAGGCAAAACGTCTTTTTCCATTGTTCACCAGCGCGGGGATCCTTGGCAGCGTATCCGGTAATGCAGTCACCGGCGTCACTGCCCGGTTACTGGGCACAGATAATCTGTTGATCCTGTATGCGCTGTTGCTTGGCATTGCATTTTACTTAACCCGCAAGATCGGGCGCGATCACTTCCGCATGCAGAAGGCCTTTAGCACCCAATCGAATCTTTGGGATGACCTGCGTGCCGGCTTCGACTATGTTCGGATCTCGCCGCTGATGCGATTAGTTTCCTATTCTTCGGTCCTATTCTCGGTGCTCTTCTTTGCCGTTGCATTTCCGTTCAACAAGGTGGTTACAGCATCGTTTGCAGAGGAGGCAGGTGTTGCGGGGTTTTTGGGTTCATTCAATAGTATTACGACGGCTGTCACCTTTCTGGTATCGCTTTTTCTGGCCAGCCGCATCTATACACGCCTCGGCATCATCAACGGCGTATTCTTGATGCCATTGACCTATGTCGTCTGTTTTGCGGTTTTTGCAGCCCGTTACGAATTGGGTGGGGCAACGATTGCACGCTTCGCCCAGCTTGTCGTCCTCTCTGGCATTGCGGGAACGGCCTGGAATGCGCTGTTCAACGTTGTCCCTTCACAAAAGCGCGGCCAGGTGCTGGCGTTCAATAACGGCGTGCCTTCACAGATTGGCGTGGCACTCTCCGGAATTTTGTTGATCGTTGCCGAGCGTGCTCTTACTGTGCAGCAGATTTTTTTGATGGGCACTGCCCTGGCCTTCGTGTGTGGAGTATTGATCTGGCGTATGCGCAAGGCCTACGCGCTGGCTCTGGTTGATGCATTACGCGCCGGTAGAGTGGAAGTCTTTAGCGCCGCGGAACCTGCGTTTCGTGGATTTCAAGGCGATCCGGCAGCCTTGGACGTGGCCATTCGAGCTATGCAGGATCCGAAGGCGAGCACTCGCCGAATCGCCGCCGAGATCCTGGGACGAATGGAATTTGACACAGCCATCCCGCATTTGACCCGCCTGCTCTCTGATCCTGAGCCTGCAGTGCGCGCCTCGGCAATTTCTTCACTGGGCCTTATGCTGGCGGACTCTGCAGCGCCTGAGATCATTCCCCTGCTCGATGATCCAGACAACCAGGTCCGTGAAGAAGCATTGACGATC
>DASTFG010000252.1:0-2295 GCA_035708785.1 Anaerolineales bacterium | reverse complement strand
ATCGGATTTTCGATGCCGGATCTTTCTCCCGACAGCCTAGCACGCGCGGCGCTGCATACGGTTGCCTACGCCGACATCTTTGATTACCCCTTGACAGCGCGTGAAATCCATCACTACCTGACAGGCGTGCGAGCCCCGCTTGAGAAGGTTGTCCAGATTCTGCAAGACGAATCTTTCTTTTCTCAGACGGGAAAGTACTTTACTCTGCCGGGCCGCGAGGCGATCGTCGCGATTCGAACGGAGCGCGAGGCTCGTTCGCGGGCTCTGTTGCCGCATGCAATACGATATGGCCGCCTGCTGGGTGCGCTGCCCTTCGTCCGCATGGTCGCCTTGACCGGCTCCCTGGCCGTGCTCAATCAATCGAAGGACGCGGATTTCGATTACCTGCTGGTGACCAGGCCGGGCCGTTTATGGACGGCGCGCGCCTTTGCCCTTGCCTTCAACCGTCTGACTCGTTTACAGGGATATACGTTATGCCCGAATCTCATCCTCTCAGAAACCGCGCTCGAGTGGCCTGTGCGGGATCTGTACTCAGCCCGCGAGTTCTGCCAGATGATCCCGATCACGGGGCTGGACGTATATGCCCGTCTAATGGCTGCCAATCTGTGGGTGCTTTCCTTCCTGCCGAATGCTGGGATGGAATCAGGCAGCTCGCCGCCGTTGTCACAGAGGCGAGTTGCCGCCCTCCAGACGCTTTTTGAACTTCCCCTGCGCGGCAAACTGGGTGATGGTTTTGAATCCTGGGAGATGGGCCGCAAGATCGCCCGTTTCTCCAGGCAGGCGGGCATTGGGGCTGAGACCGTTTTCAGCGCCGACGTTTGCCAGGGCAATTTTGACCATCATGGAAGCTGGACGCGGAAAGCCTTTGAGAAGCGCCTGGCAGAATTCGAGCTTCAGTCTTCTCTTCCACGTGCGCTGAGCGGAGTGTCAGCGGAGACGAAGCGGGGAGGGGCTTAAGGCGAGAGCGTTATGACTCAGATCCTCCTCGGCCAGTCCTACTACCTGCGCTTCGATCCCAAGCTCTGGGAAGCGATGCAGCCTTATCCGCCTTTAGGGACCCTGTACGCCGCGAGTTATCTTCGCCAGCATGGATATCAGGTCGCGCTGTTCGACGCGATGCTGGCCGAGTCGGAGGAGGAATGGGACACGGCTCTGGATCAGCACAAACCTCGATACGCAATTATATATGAGGATAATTTCAACTATCTCTCCAAGATGTGTCTGCTGCGGATGCGCGAAGCCGCCTTCAAGATGATCGGCATGGCAAAGAGCCGGGGCTGTACGGTCATCCTGTGTGGGGCGGATGTGACCGATCACTATGCGGAATACCTGGAAAAAGGCGCGGACTACTGCCTGTTGGGCGAAGGGGAGGAGACCCTCATCGAGCTGCTAGATCACTTGTCGGCTGGCCGCGAAGCGGGGCAAATCACCGGCCTTGCATCACAGAACGCGATCCATCCAACTCGCCGACCGGACATAACGAAACTGGATAAACTCCCCTTCCCTGCCTGGGATCTGGTGGACATCTCAAAATACAAAAACATCTGGATGAAGCGTCACGGTTACTTCTCAATGAACATGGTCACAACGCGCGGCTGCCCGTATCACTGCAACTGGTGCGCCAAGCCGATCTGGGGACAGCGTTACAACTCGCGCTCGCCCGAGAACGTGGTCGCAGAGATGAAATGGATCAAGGAGAACTTTGCGCCTGACCATATCTGGTTTGCGGACGATATCCTGGGATTGAAGCCCGGCTGGATCGAAAAATTCGCTGCCCTGGTGCAGGAGGCCGGTGCTGTCATCCCGTTCAAATGCCTGCAGCGCGCCGATCTCGTCAATGAGAAAACCGCTTCTGCCCTCGCCAGGGCGGGATGCAAGACGGTGTGGATCGGCGCCGAGTCGGGTTCGCAGAAGATCCTCGACGCCATGGAGAAGGGCGATCGGGTCGAGGATATTTATCACGCGGCGCGCCTGCTTCGCCGACATGAGATCGGAGTGGGATTCTTCCTTCAGTTCGGTTATCCGGGCGAAACGTGGGACGATGTTCGTAAGACTTTGAAGATGGTACGTGATTGTGCGCCGGATGATATCGGGATTTCCGTTTCCTATCCCCTGCCGGGGACCAAGTTCTTCGAGCGCGTGAAAATGGAGCTGGGGCAGAAACAGAACTGGGTCGACTCGCAAGATCTTGCGATGTTATACCGCGGGCCCTTCCCAACTGAGTTTTACCGCATCCTGCATGGCCGTGTACACTATGAGTTCCGGGCGTGGAAAGCACTACGGCAGCCGACCCTG